>CAYOXR010000001.1:0-5212 GCA_964407955.1 uncultured bacterium
ACCCGTTCTACGCGTTGGAGTTCCTCAGGAGCCGTTGGGGCGCCGAGGACTGGACGCGGACCCCGGCGTCGGCGAGCTCGTCCAGCGACGACGCCTCCGGGGTCCTCGATCAACGTCTCAGGCGGTTGTCCGGGGCGGCCCAGGACCTGCTGCGGGTGCGGGCCTTCAGCGGCACGTCGTTCACAACGGAACTGGCGGTTGCGGTCCTGGAGACCTCCCGGAGTGAGGTGGAAGCCGCTCTCTCCGAGCTCCAGCGACAGCGTCTGGTCGGCGCGGATCTCGAGGGGCACGAGCTGGTGTACGAGGCCGTGACGCGCCGTACCCCGCCTGAGGCGCGGCGACTGTGGCACCAGCGTGTCGCCGTGCACATGGCCGCCTTCGGGGCGCGGCCGGCAGCCATCGCCACGCAGTACCTGGCCGCCTGGCAGCCCGCTACCGCCTTCCCGTTCCTGCTGCGCGCGGGCGCCGACGCCAGGGCCGTGTACGCGTTGGATGAGGCCAGGCGCTGGTTCTTGAAGGCTCTATGGGCGGCGAGCGACGACCGCCAGCGGGCCGAGGCGTTGCTGGCCGTGGACGACGTGGCCGGCCAGCGCGGCCCCGGCGACGAAGCGAGCGCGGTGCTCGACGAGCTGGAACGGCTTGCGGGCGCCCTCCAGGAACCGACCCTCCTGATCGAGTCCGCGTTGCGACGCGCACGCTTGCTGACGCTGCGCGGCGACCATGCCACGGCGAGTCGCCTCGCGACGGAAGCCTACGACGAAGCCGCGCGTCTCGGCGATCCGGAGAGGGCCGAGCGCGCGCGGCTCACGCTCGGCGACCTCGCCTACTTCGCAGGGCGTTTTGACGAAGCGCAGCAGCACTTCCTGGACGCCACCGCGTCGGCGAGCGATACCGGGCGGCTGCGCGCATTCCAACGGCTCGGCGCCCTCGAGGGCATGCGCGGCGATCTGGACGCGGCCGTCGGGCACCACCGCCAGGCCCTGACGCTGGCGCGCAAGCGCAACGACCTGCCGCTGGTGGCGACGCTGCTGAACAGCGTGGGCGCCGATCGTGAGCGCCTGGGCCAATACGACGAGGCAACGCGCGACTTCCGCCGGGCCGCCGACGTCGCCATACGTGTCGGGGATCGGCGCACTGCGGCGATCGCCCGCGCCAACGCATCCTTGACCTTTGTCAATCGCGGCGATCTGGCTGCGGCGTTGCTCGCGGCCGAGGCCGCGCTGGAGGCCGCTCGTCCGCTCGGAATCGACCGCGCCGTCGCGATGGCGCACTTCGTGCACGGCTACGCTCTGCGGCGGCTGGGCCGTTCGGCAGCGGCGCGCAACGCACTGGCCCAGGCCGTGCGTCTGCGCGAAGCGGCACGGGACATCCGGGGCGCCTTGGTGGCGAAGTTCAACCTCGTGGCCATGGCGCTCGAGCTCCCCGCGGGCCTCGCGGCCCCCGCCACCGACGCAGCGGCGCCGAGCCAGACCCAGGGCAACCCACCCGGTGAGGGACCTGCCGAGGACGCCGAGGCCATTCTGGCGGAGCTCGAAGGGCTCGACATCCCGCAGTTCTGCGCCTGGTGTCACGTGGAGCTGGCGTTCCTGAGCCAGGAGCCGGACACGGCGCGGGCGCACCTCGAGCGCGCGGTCGAGCTCGAGCGCGGCCCGCACTTCACGTTCGCGGCCCAGGCTGCGCACCTGCGTGCCGACCTGCTCGCGGGCGATGCAGCCGCGATCAAGACCGCGCGCACGCGGCTGGCCGACGGCACCAACGGCGCGGTCTACCTCGAGTCCAGTCTCGCGCAGCTGCTGCTGGCGTGCTCGTCGCGCTCCGGGTCGGAGCGCGACGAGCACCTGGCTGAGGCGCACGGCCGCATCCGGGCCGAGGTCGGCGCCCTCGGCGAGGAGGCGGCGCGCGCCCGCCTGGCGTATCTCGAGCAGCGCGTGCCCGAAGTCGGCTGAGGCGCGCCTCCGTCGGCAGCATCCGCACCCTGACCGACGAATCCGGAGCACCCCGGGGGTGCCGGTCCCGGCCCTCAGATGGCTGGCCGATCCGTGGCCCGGCCCCGGCGCGCCCGGCGCGGGAGCGTGCCCCGGCGCGTTGCCCCGCGCTCGTCCGCCGTCGTAAAATGCCGGACGCGGACGGATCGCGCTGCCGCCCGCCACATCGCGCGCCCGTAGCTCAGCTGGATAGAGCAGGGGACTCCTAAGCCCAAGGTCACAGGTTCGAATCCTGTCGGGCGCACCACCTTCATCGGCGACCGGCAACGCGACCGCCAGCGGCGCGCCGGCGCCTGCCCTGGCCGTTGCGGTATGCGGCCGCCATCATCGCCGCCGCGTAGATGCCCCAGTTCTGACCGATGACGAGCACGTAGGTGACGAGCGCCAGGCCGAACAGCGCCGCCTTGGCGAGCCGCGCGCCTCTCCCCCGGTCGTGGTTGCCGCGGTCGCCCGCGCCTCCATGGCGCGCGGGCCAGCTACCGTTCGTGGGATTCATGCGCGCTCCGCTCGAGAGACTCGTCGTGGCCGGCACGAAACACCGCCACACAGCCTCGCCTCCATACTAGGCTTGGCGCCAGGCGCCACCCGTGTCACGCCAGACCCGCCACCGACGCGGTGGGCGCCCGGGGCCGACGTTCAGACCGGCGGCCCGAGCGGCAACCGCACGGCCCGTGCTTCAGGCCGAGGCTGACGGCGTGGGCGTCTTCGGGGGCTCAGCGGCCCATGCCGACCAGCGCACACCGGCAACCCGTCGCCTCACCTACACTGGCGCGTGATCGGACACCTGCTCGCCTTCGTCATCTTCGTCATCGTGCTGGGCTTCTTTCACCTGGTGGCCGGCCACGGCATGGGCATCGTGCCGTCCCTGGTGGTGAGCATCCCGTGCGAGGTCGCGGGCGTCGTGGCCGGCCGCTCGGTGAAGCGCTGGATGGGCGGCGGCTGAGCCCGCGGGCACCGTTCGTCGCTGTAGGGGAAATTCCGACAAGGACGTCGGAAAGCCGGGGATGGATGCCTCCAGGCGCCGACATAGGCTGTTGCCGACATAGGCTGTTGCCGAGGCGGGTCTGCGCTAAGGCGCGCCTCGAGTCGGCGGAAAGGGGGCCAGCATGCTCGTCAGCGACTGGATGGTCGCGGATCCCGTGACGGTGACGCCCGGGACGAAGCTGTTCGAAGCGCAGAAACTGATGCGCGACGGCGGCTTTCGGCGTCTTCCCGTCGTTTCGAGCGGGCGCCTCGTCGGCATCGTGACCGACCGCGACCTGCGCGAGGCGGCACCGTCGAAGGCAACGAGCCTGTCGGTGTTCGAACTCAACTACCTGCTCAGCCGCCTGACCGTCAAGGACGTGATGAAGACGTCCGTGCTGACCATCTCCCCGGACGACCCCATCGAGCGCGCCGCGCTGCTGATGAACGAACACAAGATCTCGGGCCTGCCGGTGGTCGACGCCGGCGTGGTCGTCGGCATCCTCACCATCACCGACCTGTTGCAGGCGTTCGTGTCGCTCCTGGACCTCCAGGAGGGCGGACGCTTGACAGGTCCTCCGGCCGGCGTCGCCGGCATCTGATTTCCGACTCTCCTTCTACCTCCTAGCGCACCCTGCCCGCGGCCTTGTCCGCGGGCAGGCGTTCTGTAGCGGGCACGAGCTACCCCGTCGTCGCGGCGGACTCACAGTCGAGGTTCAGGGAGCGACGGCCGCAGCGATCTCGTCGAGGATCTCGGCCGCCACTCGCTCGACCGCTGCCGCCACCGCCGGCGTGAGGCCCTGGCCGGAGTCGAAGGCCTCACCCTGCACCGCGAAGATCAACAGCCGGCCCGGCATCGCGTCGAGCGCACGAGCCAGCTCGACGACATTTGGAAGTGCGTAGCTGTGCCCGGAAACACCGACGGGGAGGCCACTCAGTTCACCATCGTGGGCGTCGATCCGGAGGTGCGCGCCCGGCTCGAGGGCGCCGTGCATGGCGTCCACCACCACCGCCACCTCCGCGCCCCGCCAGGCGTCGACCAGATCCGCCGGTTCACCCACGTTGACGATCACGCGGACGCCGGGCGCCGCCGTGCGCGCCACGCGAAGGGCCACCGCCGGCCCGACGCCGTCATCGCGCCGCCACTCGTTCCCCAGGCCCGCCACCAGCACGCGGCTCACGGCTCCCGCTCCACGTCGAGTTCCAAGAAGTGCGTCGCGCACGAGATGCAGGGATCGTAGTTGCGAATCGCCTGCTCGCACCTCCACCTGAGCTCGTCATCATCGAGCTCCAGGTGCGCCTCCACGAAACGCGCCAGGTCGGCTTCGATGGCACGCTGGTTCTGGGCCGTCGGCGGGGTGATCACGGCCTCGAGGATGGTGCCGTCATCGGCCAGGGTGTAGCGGTGGTAGAGGACGCCGCGAGGGGCCTCGCTCCACCCGAAGCCGGTGGCCGCGCGCGGCCGCACGGGGGCGGCGGGAGGATCGGGCGGCTGGTAGCGCTCGATCAGGGCGAGAGCCTCCTCCACCGCATACACCACCTCCACGCTGCGCACCACGATGCTCTGGAAGGGGTTGCGGCAGGTCGGTCCGAGGCCGGCGGCGCGCGCCGCGCCTTGCGCTCGCTCGGAGAGCCTGTCGAAGTTCAAGCTGTAGCGTGCCAGCGGGCCGGTCATGTAGCTCTCGCGGCCGCGCAGCACCCCGTGAAGCGCGCTGGAGTGCTCGACGTGCAGCTCGTCGACATGCGCCTCGAACTCGTCCGGCGCGATGTCCAGCCCGCCGTCGGAGACGAGGCGGCCGGACTCGATGGGGTAGCGATCGGCGGCGCGCAGGGCCACGTACTCGTGGTCATGCCGGAAGTCGGGGAACTCGAAGGCGGCGACCCAGCGGACGGTCTCCTCGGCCGCCTCCAGCGCGCGCTCCAGCCGTCCCCGGAGCGCCAGCAGCTGCGGCCTGGTGGGCACGCTGTAGAAGCCGCCCACCCGCATCGTCACCGGGTGAACGGCGCGGCCGCCGATGGTCGCCATCAGCTCGTTGCCGGCCTTCTTCAGCATCAGCCCGCGCTGCACCGTGTCAGGCGCGGCCTTCGCCAGCTCCAGGGCGCTCTCGTAGCCGAGGAAGTCCGGCGCGTGCAGCAGGTAGATGTGAAGCGCGTGGCTCTGAATCCACTCGCCGCAGTACAGCAGCCGCCGGAGATCCCGCACCGCCGGGCTGGCGGTCACCTGGCAGGCGTCCTCCAGCGCGTGCACGGCGCTGGTCTGGTAC
>CAYOXR010000002.1:0-2838 GCA_964407955.1 uncultured bacterium
TTCCCGCCAACCCGACCCGGCGGCGATCCCTTCGCCGGCCGCAGGGAAACGAACGGCGGGCACGCCACCCCGCCGTCCCCGCCGGTGGACGAGCTCTACGCCGTCCATGCCGCGAATCGCATGCTGGCCGTACTCTACGCCCTGACGGCAGACGGCCGAATGCGCCTCGTGACCACCGCCGTCGAGCTCGAGCGCAGCATCGACGAGGGCGTCCTCGCCGCCATCGCGCACTTCGAGGGCGCCGAGGCGATCGACCCCGAGCTGGCCGCTCTGGACGTCTACTACCGTGCCGGCCTGCGCTCGCTCGGCATCGTGTGGAGCCGCGCCAATGTCTTCGGACACGGCGTGCCCTTCGCGTTTCCCGGCAGCCCCGACACCGGCCCGGGGCTCACGGCCGCCGGCAAGCAGCTGGTGCAGCGGTGCAACGAGCTCGGCATCATGGTCGACCTTTCACACATCACCGAGCGCGGCTTCTGGGACGTGGCCGAGACGAGCCGCGCCCCGCTCGTGGCGACGCACTCCAACGCCCACGCGGTGTGCCCCCACCCGCGCAACCTGACTGACGAGCAGCTCCAGGCGATCCGGCAGTCCGATGGCATGGTCGGCCTCAACTTCGCCGCGGGCTTCCTCGACCCCGAAGGCAGCCACGATACCGACCTGGGCCTCGACGTGATGGTGCGACACGTCGACCACCTGGTGGACAAGCTCGGGATCGATCGCGTGGGCTTCGGCTCGGACTTCGACGGGGCGCGCATCCCCGAGGCGATCCACGACGTGGCGGGCGTGCAGCGGCTGGTCGATGCGCTCAGGGCGCACGGCTACGACGACGAGGCGTTGCGCAAGCTGGCGCACGGCAACTGGCTGCGCGTCCTCGGCAAGACCTGGAAGGCATGACGCTCGGTGACGCGCGCGCGCTCGCCGAGTCGCTTCTGGCACGGCACGGCCTGCACGGCTGGAGCTTCGCGTTCGACCGCGCCCGCCGGCGGCTCGGCTCGTGCCAGCCGTCGGCGCGGCGGATCACGTTGTCGGCGCCGCTGACGGTGCTCAACGATGAGGCCGTCATCCGCGACACGCTGCTCCACGAGATCGCCCATGCCATGACCCCCGGCGACGGGCACGGCCGGGCCTGGCGCGAGGCCTGCCGGCGGCTGGGGGCACGGCCGGAGCGCTGCGCCGCGGACGGTGAGGTGGCGCTGCCACCAGCGCCCTACGCGCTGGTGTGCGACCGCTGCGGTACACGTTACGCGCGCTTCCGGCGCACGCGCGGGCGCTACGCCTGCGGCCGCTGCCGCGCCACGGCGGGGGTGGAGGCGCCGCTCAGGTGGGTGCGCGCCGCGGCCTAGCCGAGGCGCGCCACGGCGACGACGCGGCCGACGACGCCAAGCGTCAGCCTGCGCTCGCCGGCGCGACCAGCGCTTGGGGAAGGTCCTCGGGGGCAAGCGGCGTCGCGAGCAAGAAGCCCTGTACGGCGTCGCAGCCGACGCGCCGCAGAGCCTCGAGCTGCTCGGTCGTCTCGGCGCCCTCCGCGATGACGGTGGCACCCAGGCTGCGACCCAGCGACACCACGGCGGCCAGGATGCCCTCGTCCGCCCCGGCGGCGGCCGTCCCCAGACGCCGGACGAAGCTGCGATCGAGCTTGATGGCGTCGAAAGGCAGGTCGCGAAGGTACGCCAGCGAGGCGTAGCCGGTCCCGAAGTCGTCCAGCGTCACGCGGGCGCCCATGGCTCGCAGCTCCTCGAGGACCTCGGCTCCTCGCGTCGGGTCGAGCATGGCCGCCGTCTCGGTGATCTCCAACTCGAACCGCTCGGGCGGAATGCGGCAACCCCGCAGCGCCTCGCGGACCTCGTCCACCAGCCCTTCGGAACGCAGCTGCACCGGCGAGAGGTTGACCGAAACGCGTTCCACGGGTGCCCCGGCGTCCAGCCAGGCGCGCAGCTGGGCGCACGCACTGCGCATCACCTGGCGGCCGAGCGCCCGGATCATGCCGGTCTCCTCGGCCAGCGGGATGAACGCGTCGGGCCCGAGCAGCCCACGGCTGGGATGCTGCCAGCGCACCAACGCCTCCACCCCGACGGCGCGGCCGCTCCCCAGCGAGAACAGAGGCTGGTAGTGAAGCGTGATCTGGTCGCTGCCGATGGCGGCGCCCAGCTCTCCCTCGAGCGCGAAGCGTTCGCGGGCGCGCACGTCCATCGCCGGCGTGAAGAAGGCATAGGCGGCGCCGCCCCGCGAGCGGGCGCGCGCCAGCGCCAGAGAAGCATGCTTGAGCAGGTCTCCGGAGCGCTCGGCATGGTCCGGGAACACGGCGATGCCCACACGCGGGCGCAGGGAGGCCGCGCGCCCCGCGACGTCGACGGGCTCCTCCAGCGCGCCGAGGAGCCTGGCCGCCACCTCGGTGGCATCCACGGCCTGCTCGAGCGGTCCGGTCACCACTCCGAACTCGTCCCGCGTGAGGCGCGCCAGCGCGCCCTCGTCACCCAGCGCCACCTGCAGACGGCGGGCGGCGATGCGCAAGAGCTCGTCGGCCGCCTCCGTACCGAGGCTGT
This sequence comes from uncultured bacterium, assembly GCA_964407955.1. Classification (GTDB taxonomy): domain Bacteria; phylum Deinococcota; class Deinococci; order Deinococcales; family Trueperaceae; genus JASBRS01. The sequence continues at coordinate 2,544 of CAYOXR010000002.1, forward strand.
CCTTGAGCAACTGGAACCCCTGGAGATCGAGGACGAGCACGGCGGAGCGGCGCCCGTCGGCGCGGCGCTCCGCCAGGGCCGTGACCAGGCGCGCTTCGAAGCCCGAGCGATTCAGCAGGTCGGTCAGCGCGTCGTGGCTCGCGAGGTACTCGAGCTGCGCCGACATCACCCGTCGTTCGGTGATGTCCTCGGCCACCGTGAGGTACTGCTTGACCCGCCCGGTGTCGTCCGTCACGGGCGTCACCTGCGCGCGTTGCCACATGCGACCGCCGTCACGGGTGCGGTTGACGAACTC
>CAYOXR010000003.1:0-6243 GCA_964407955.1 uncultured bacterium
GGTGCCCGACCACCCCATCGAGTGGGTGCGCTGGCAGGTCGCCAACGGCTACATGGGTCGTGTCGGCCTGATCAACTCCGGCGGCGCCTCGGGCAAGGACGACTTCGGGGAGGCGGTGCGCACGGCGGTGCTCAACAAGCGCGGTGGTGGCAGCGGTCTGATCAGCGGGCGCAAGGCCTTCCAGCGGCCGTTCGAGGAGGGCGTCGAGCTGCTGAATACCATCCAGGACGTCTACCTGTCCGACCGCGTGACCGTGGCCTGATCCCCTCGCGGCTCACAGCGTGGCGCGTCGGCCGCTCGCCAGCCGGTAGAGCGCCTCGCCGCCGAAGGAGAGCACCATCAGGGCCAGCAGGAACCACAGCTCCATCGGCTGACGGCCGGCCGTGACGGCGAGCAGTGTGACGAAGGCGGCGGCCGAGGCGGCCGTCGCCAGCCACGCCAGCGCCGGGCGCGCACCCGTGCGCGAGGCCAGTCGGGCGTTGGCGAGGTTCACGAACGTGAAGATGAGCAGGAAGCCTGCGCTGCCGATGGTGGCGATGCTGTCGAGGGGCACCAGGTTCGCCAGCAGCACGGTGGCGCCGCCGGTGATGAGCAGTCCCTCGATGGGCCGGTGCCACACCTTGCGCTCCAGCACCGCCGGCAGCTCGCCGGAGCGGGCGATCACGAAGCTCACGCGAGCCGCGCCGTAGAGCGAGGCGTTGATGGCCGAGGCGGTCGACAGCATGGCTGCTACCGCGACCAGCACGAAGCCTGCCTCGCCCAGCGAAGGGCGCGCAGCGACGGCGAGGGCGTAGTCCTTGGCGTGCACGAGGGCGGCCTGCGGCACGCCGCCGACGGCCACCAGCGCGACGGCAACGTAGAGGACCACGACGAAGCCAACGGCCAGGAAGTAGGCGCGCGGCAGCGTGGCGCGCGGCTCCACCACGTCCTCGGCGGCGTTGGCGATGAGCTCGAAGCCCTCGTACGCCAGGAAGATGATCATGCCGCCCGCGGCGAGGGCGAGCGGGGACGCCCACGCCGCCGGCGCCAGCCACTGGCCGTGAACGGCCAGCGCGCCGGCGGCGACGAACAGCAGCAGGATCGCCACCTTGAGTGCCACGATGACGGACTCTGCCCGCCCCACGACGTCCGCTCCGAGCACATTGAGGGCGGTGATGGCGATCAGCGCCACGCTGAGGAGCAGATGGCGGACGAGGGCGTGGCCGGCGCCGGCCACGAAGCTCGCCCCGTAGCTGCCGAAGGCTTGAGCGTACAGCGCCAGCATCACCAGGTAGCTCAGCCACAGCATGACGTTGAGGCCGCCGCTCAGCAGTCCGGGCCCGAACGCCTCATTGAGGAAGGTGACGGTTCCGCCGCGGCTGGGGAAGCTCAGGGTGAGCCGGACGTAGCTGGTCGCCGTGAGCAGGGCGACCGCTCCGGCGAGCAGGAACGCCAGCGGCGCCCCGCCGCCCGCCAGGTCGACCGACAGGCCCAGCACCGCGAAGATGCCTCCGCCCACCATGCCGCCGACGCCGATGGCGACCGTTTCCCACAGCCCGATGTGTCCTCGCCCCATGCGCCCCCCTAGCGCTGGTGGGCGCCGGGCGCGGCCGCAGCACTCACCGTGGCACCGGCGTCACCCGCAGCACGCTGCCTTTGCGGACGCTCAGGACGTCGGCCGCGCGGCCGTCGCGCACAGCCACCTCGAGCAGCCCCGTGCTGCCCAGGTAGGCCAGTGGCCGCCCGACCGGGACGTCCGAGAAGGCGCGGCGGATGGGGCCGATCTCGAAGTCGTCCAGGTGCACGCGCCAGCGCTTCAGGTCCGGCTGCAGCGCGCTCCCGGGCAGGTTGCTGATGAGGTTGCCGAACTGGTCGAAATGGATCAGATCGGCTTCCCACCCGTCGCCGACCCGCCGTGCGGGGTCCCAGGCGATGGTGGTGAGGCTCGCTGGATCGATGGCCGCGCCGAGCGCCGCCACGTCGACGCCGCAGGCGAGATGGGCGGCGGCGGGTGCGAACACGTCGCGGCCGTGGAAGGTGCTGCTCACGACCGGCAGCTGGTAGGCCGGCTCGTCGAGGCTGACGGCCGTGTCGACGACCGCGCCCTGCAGCACGGCGGTGAACAGGCCGTTGTCGGGGCCCACGAAGGTGTAGGGCCCGGCGCCGTCCTTGTGCATACGCACGGCCACGCCGCGACGGCTGGAGCCCACCCCGGGGTCGACGACGCAGCAGAAGACGGTCCCTGGCGGGAAGAAGGCGTGCGCGACGAACAGGTCGAAGGCGGCCTCGCGTACGTCGTGCGCCCGCACCCCGTGGCTCAGGTCGATGACCGTCGCGTCCGGTGCGATGCCGGCGATGACGGCCTTGAGCATGCCGGCGTAGGTGTCGCGCAGGCCGAAGTCCGTGAGGAGTGCGATGACGGTGCTCATGCGGTCGCGGCCTCCAGGTGTGGCGCAGTCGGCTTCATGCTACGAGCTTCCGGCGTCGCCGCGCGACCCCCGCACCTCGGGTCGCGCCTCGCGCCCGGCCCCCTGCGCGCCGGCGCGACCGGGCTCGGGCAGGCCGTCGTGGCCGCGTCCGGCCCCCGAGCGACCCGGCCCCTGCAGCCCTCCGGCATCGGGCCCGCCGTCGAGGCCGCCTCCGGACGGCTCGACGGCGTGGCCGCTGAACGCTCTGGGCACCGCCGCCGCCCCCAGGCGCGCGTAGCGGCGCCGCTCGAACTGGTAGAAGGCGGCCGGCACCACGAAGAACGTCAACAGCGCCGAGGTCAGCACGCCGCCGAGGATCACCAGGCCGAGCGGCTTGCGGAACTCTGCACCCTGCGCCGCGCCGACCATCAGCGGGATGCTGATCACCACCACCGTCATGGTGGTCATCACGATCGGCCGGAAGCGCACGCGCGCCGCCTCGATCAACGCCGCTCGCAGGTCGCCGCCTTCGGCGACCCGCTGCATGGTGACGTCGAGAAGCAGGATGGCATTCTTGGTGACCAGGCCCACGAGCATCACCACGCCCAGCACGCTGATGATGTCGAGCGAGTTGCCTGTGAGGTAGAACAGCCACACCGCCCCGATCAGCGCCAGGGGCACCGTCAGCAGCAGGTAGAGCGGGTACTTGAAGGAATTGAACTGGCTGCCGATGGCCAGGTAGTTGAGCAGCAACGCCAGCGCGAACGCGATGGGCCCGTACTTGAGCAGGTCGCCGAGCAGATCGATGTTGCCGCTCGTCGTCTGTACCACTTGAGCGTCGAGCACGCCGGCGGCGACCAGGCGCTTGTGGGCCTCGGCCTTGACCTGCGAGAGGTTGGCGCCGGGCACCGGGTCGGCGGTGACGTCGGCGCTGTAGGCCTGGTTGGTGCGGCGAATGGTGGCGGGCGCGAGGCGCGTCTCGAAGTGCCCGAGCGAGCCCAGCGTCACGTTGCCCTTCAGGGCGGGAGCGTACAGCGGCAGGCTGAGGATCGACTGCTCGTTGGTCAGGTAGCGGCGATCGGCCATCACCTGGATCGGGATCTCGACGCCGTTGCGGCGCATCGTGGCGGCCCTGGTGCCGACGTTGTAGGTGCGCAGCGCCTGGTACACCTGTGCCCGCGTGAGGCCCGTCCCGGCCAGCGCCGACGCGTTCGCCACGAACACCCGCTCGGTGGCGCTGGAGGCGACGTCCGAGCTCACGTTGCGGAGCTGCGGATCGTTCTGCAGCACCACCACGGCCTGGTGGGCGTGCTGTCGCAGCAGCGTCAGGTTGGTCGAGGCCAGCGTCAGGTCGTAGCCGGCGGTGGTCGGGGCGTTGCTGGCGTCGGCGGAGGAGACGTTGATGGCGACCTCCGGGTGGTCGGCGAACAGCGTTCGCAGGCGGCGCTGGATGACCACGGAGAGCTCGTTCGTCGTCTGGCGACGCTGCGGCTTGCCCACGAGCTGGACGGTCAGGCTGGCATCCTCGGGCATGGTCCCGCCGATCTGGGTGCCGGCGCCGACCGTCGTCTGAACCGTCTTCACCAGTGGGTCCGCCAGCAGGTTCTGCTCGATACGGGTGGCGACCTCGTTGGTCCGTGCCAGGCTGGTCCCGACGGGGAGCCGCGCATCGATGACCAGCTGGCCCGAGTCCGAGGGCGGCTGGAAGTTGAAGCCGATCTGTGGGAAGACCCAGAACAGGCTGGCGAACAGCAGGCCAGCGACCGTCAGGGCGATCCACGAGCGCGGTAGCAGGCGCGTCAGCGTGGCCACGTAGGCGTCGCGCGTGCGCGTCACCAGGAAGTCGCCCATGTGGAACAGGTTCAGGAACAGCGCACCGAGCACCGCGAGCGCGACGCGGAGCGCCATGCGCAGGGCGACCAGCACCAGCGGCAGCAATACCAGCAGCGCCAGGGCGCGCGCGCCCTGCGCCCGGTAGAGTCCGGCTCCCGCGGCCAGCGCGATGAGCCAGAACCAGGGGCTCCGCCAGAAGCGCAGCCCCCAGCGCAGGTCGTTCCGCACGCGCCCGGCCATGGTCGGGAACTCCCGCCAGGAGGGCGGGAAGGGGTCGGGCGACAGCGCCAGGCGCACGGTCAGGAAGAACATCGCCTCCAGGTAGCTGAAGGCGATGGTGGCGGCCATGGTGATGCCGAACTGGGCGAAGAACTGGCCGATGATGCCGGGCAGGAAGGAGATGGGCAGGAACACGGCCAGCAGGGACATGGTGGCGGCGAGCACGGCCGTGGAGATCTCGCTGGCGCCCTTGAGCACGGCCTCGCGGCGCGAGTAGCCCATCTCCCGGTAGCGGTCGATGTTCTCCGCCACCACGATGGCATCGTCGACCACCAGCCCGATGGCGACAGTGAGGGCGAGCAGGGTGATGATGTTGAAGGTGTAGTGGAACAGCCAGAACATCACCAGCGCTCCCGAGAGCGCCACCGGGATGGCCAGCACCACGGCGAAGACCGAGCCCAGGCGGCCGACGAAGAGCAGCACCACCAGCGACACGGCCAGCGCCGCGATGACCATCTCGTGCAGGGTGTCGTAGACGCTGGAGGCCACGTAGGCGGTGGTGTCGCCCACGATCTGCGCGTGGTACCCGGGCGGCAGCTTGGTCCCGGCGAGCATGGCGCGCAGGCCGTTGGCGGTGGCCACGGCGTTGCTGTCGGAGAGCTTGCGCACCTGCAGAAGCACCACCGGCTCGCCGTTGAGCCGGGCATAGGACGTCGGCCTGGCACTGGTGTCGCGGACGGTGGCGACGTCGGAGACGGTGAGCCCGCGCGTGGGATCGATGGGGATGGCGTCCACCTGCTGCAGGTCGGTCGGCGTCGAGCGAGCGGTGAGCAGCACCCGGCTGTTGGCGAAGTCCAGGCTGCCGGCAGGCACGTCCAGCGCCGACGCTCCCACCGCACTGGCGACCTGCTGCGGGGTGAGCCCGTAGCCCGCGAGCTTGTTCGGGTCCAGCAGGATCTGCACCTGCTCCTTGGCGGGGCCGACCACGGTGACGTCTGCGACCCCGTTGACGCGCTCGATGGCTTGCTGCAGGGTGTTCTCGGCGTAGCTCTGGACGGCCATCAGGTTCTGCCCCGGCGCCGACAGCGCCACGCTCAGGATGGGCTGGTCGTTGGGGTTGAACTTCTGCACCGTCGGGTTGCCGGCACCGTCGGGAAGCTGGTTGCTGATCTGCGAGATGCGCTGGCTCACGTCGATGGCGGCCTGGTCGATGTTGGTGTTGGTGCCGAACTGCGCGATGACGATGGCGTAGCCCTCGAAGGCCACCGAGCTCACCGAGCTGATTCCGGAGAGGGTGGTGAGCGCGCCCTCCTCGGGCTGCGCCACCTGGCGCGACACCTCTTCCGGGCCGGCGCCGGTGTAGCTGGTGGTCACCGCGATGACCGGCACGGTGATGGGCGGGAACAGCTCGATGCCGCGGCTGACGATGCTGACCGCGCCGAACAACATCAGCGCTCCGAACACGCTGATGGTCAGCACGTAGTTGTTGACGAAGAACTGGATCAGGCGTCTCATTGCGTGCTCTGGCTCCCCACCACCTGCACCCTGGCGCCCGGGAGGAGGTCGCTGGGCACCGGATCGATGACGCTGGCATCAGCCGCCAGGCCCAGCACGGCGGCGTTGCCGCCCACCTCGGCCACGAGCTGCACCGTGGTCTGGGTAGCCACGCCGTTCTTGACCAGCAGCACGCTGCTCTGGCCGTTGTTGGTGAGGATGGCGTCCGAGGGCAGGAGCTGACCGGAGCCGAGCGTGATCTGGTAGTCGAGCTGGGCCGTCGCCCCGGTGGGAATGCGCGTCTTGGCGG
>CAYOXR010000004.1:0-3791 GCA_964407955.1 uncultured bacterium
GCCCCCGCCCAGCTCGCCAGCTCCTCGGCCGACTTGTCGACATCGTCGAGCGCGAAGTCGGGATCGATGCGGTGTAGCCATCCCGGGGGCTCCACATAGAGGTGCTCGTGGTAGTCCACGGTCCCGAGGTCGTCCACCGGAACGGGGCCGCGGGTCGTCTGAACAGTCGAGGGCATGCGGGTCGCCTCCTTCGAGCGTGCCGCTACGGCGTTTCCGTCACGTCGTGCTCTGCCAGGAAGGCGCGCCACAAGCGCGCCGCCTCGTCGGTGCTGAGCTCGAGCCAGCGGTGGCCCTTGCCGGCATCGGCCACGGTCGGATCGCCGAAGATGCCGCTTCGCATCACATCGCCCATCGTCACCCGGGTCATGCCGTAGCTGGCGGGCGGCTCGGGGTAGTCCCGCACCGCGCGATCGACGTGCACGAGCTCCGGATGCGTGGCGAGTAGCATGGACGTCTCGATCTCGTCGGCGTGGAGGATGCCGTCGTGCCAAGCCGGCGACTCCGCTTCCGCCAGGATCTTCTCCATGCCGGGGTAGAACAGGTTCAGCACGTGGATGTCCAGGTGGTCGACGATCCGTTCGCGCAGTGCATACTTCAGCGGACCGCGATTGGCTTCGTGCCCCGACACCGTGCACAGGGCCCTGACGCCGCTGCGAGCGAGGCTCTCCGCGATGTCGCGCACTACGTCGAGAAGGGTGTCGAAGCGGAGGCTCACCGTTCCGGGGATGTCGCGCCACGTCCAGGAGTAGCCGACCGGCATGGCCGGCAGCACCAGGCCGCCGCTTTTCTCGGCCAGGCCGTCGCAGAATGCGTCGGCGAGGAGAGTATCGGTGGCGAGTGGCAGATGGGGCCCGTGTTGCTCGGTGGAGCCGATCGGCAGGATTGCGTACGGGTGGGCGCGCAGGAAGGCCTCGACTTCCGGAAGGGTCGCGTGTTCGGCATGCAGGTGGCTCATACGAGGATCCCCTCGAGCTCGCTGTGCAGGTCTGACAAGCTCTCCGCCAGGCGTGGCCCATCGGTCGGAGGCACGTGAATCAGGGGAGGGCGCGGCGGCCCGATATCGATCCCGCGCAGTCGGAGCGCTTCCCGGGTGGCCGCGAGGTAGGGGTAGCCTGCGAACATCCTCCTCACCTTGAGCAGCCGCTCACGCAGATGGCTGAGATCTGGCGACCGGCGGCCGAATGCGCGGTAGACGGCGACGACGAGGTCGGGATAGGTGTTGGCCAAGCCCGAAACCGCGCCGTTCGCTCCGGCTTCCAGCCCTTCCACCAGGGTGGTGTCACTTCCCACGAACAGCTCGGCCGACGGCGCGAGGGCGTGGACCGCTGCCAGGTACTCGGTGTCCTGCGAGCTATCCTTCAGGCCCCGCACCGTCCCGCGGCCGACGCAGCGGGCCACGACCGTCGCCGGGATGGCGTAGCCGGTGTAGCGCGGGATGTTGTAGAGGTAGACAGAGCTACCGAACGCATCGGCCACGGTGTCGACCAAGGACTCGAAGCCCGCGTCGCTGAGCGGGTAGTAGTAGGGCGGCAGAAGCGCAATTGCGTCGGCCCCTGCGAGGCGTGCGTGGCGCGTGAGGGCGAGGACGTCCGGCACGGCTGTGGCGCCCACGTTCACGATCACCGGCACTCGCCCGGCGTTCGCGTCGAGATAGCCCTCCAGAACGGACCTGCGCTCTTCGCTGGTGAGCGAGGCGAACTCCCCGTTGGTGCCAAGGACGAGCAAGCCGGATATGCCGCGTTCGAGTAGGAAACCCAGGTACCCGGGTACCACCTCGAGCGCGAGGTCGCCGTCCGGGGTGAAGGGGGTGAGCGCGGCCGCGTAGACGCCGAGCGTCATGAAGTGGTCCTCCGTTCGTCGTGCCTGCCGAGCTCGGCGCGCGCCACCATCACCGCCGCGTAGGCGGGGTCGTCGTCCCAGAGCTGCTGGGACAGCGACTCGCCGGTGATGGTGCCAGCCGGTAGGCCGACCAGGAACGCGACCGTCTCGTCGAGGAGGTTCGGCCGGGCCAGCTCGGCGCGCGCCGCAGCACTCAGGTGCTTGAAGAAGCCGGTGTCCACCTTCACCGAGGGGTAGACGGTGTTCACGTTGATGCCAGACTCGCGGGTCTCCTGGGCCAGAACCCAGGCGAGCATCTCCACCGCGGCCTTGGAGGCGCTGTACACGGCGTCGCCCGGGACACCTCCCTTCGGCTGGCCCAGCGACGAGGTGACGAACAGCAGATTTCCGGAGCGCCGGCGCAGCATGCCGGGGAGCACCGCCTGGGCGACGATGAGACTTCCACGCACGTTGACGCGGAATACCTCGTCCCAGGTGGCGACAGGCAGGTCCTGCAGCTGGTGGTGATACAGGTCCGTGACGGCGGCATTGCTTACGACAGCGTCCAATGGCCCGAGGGCCCGCTCCGCACGCGCCACGGCCGTGGCCACCTGCTCTGGATCGGCTACGTCCGCCTCGAGCCAGACCTCCGCCGGGACGTCCAGGCGCGGCCGCCTGTCGAGCGCGGCCAAGCGAGCCCCCAGCGCGGCCAGGTGCCGGGAGATCGCGGCTCCGATGCCACTGGCTGCGCCGGTGACGAGTGTGGCTTTGCCGGCGACGCGTCGCTCTGCCGAGCGCAGTCTATCGCTGAGCTCGTCGGAGCGCATACCGCCAGCCGCCGAGTCTCGAGGGCTCCGGGCCGCGGGCGCCCGCCCAGTCGCGCCCGTTTCTCCAGGGCCCGTGTATCCGGGCGGGCTCACTTGATCGCACCCATCGTCAAACCCTCGGTGATCGAGCGCTGCGCGAAGAAGACCACCACGAATGCCGGCACCAGCGCCGCCACGCTGATGGCGCTCATGAGCGGCCAGTCGAAGTTCATGGTGCCCGCCAGCGAGGCGATCAGGGCGGGCACCGTCTGTGCCCGGCTCGACGTCAGGATGAAGGCGAAGAGGAACTCGTTCCAGGAGAACACGAACACCAGCAGCCCCACGGCCACCAGCATCGGCCCGCTCAGGGGAAGGATGACGCGCGTGAGCGTCTGCAGCCGGCTGGCGCCGTCGATCAGAGCGGCCTCCTCCATGTCTTCCGGCAGCTCGTCGAAGTAGCTGAGCAGAAGCCACACCGCAAGCGGCAGATTGATGGTGAGGTGCGCAACGATCACCGCCGGCAAGGTGTCCAGCAGGTGCAGGCCGCGCATCAGCGCGTAGATGGGGATGACCAATCCGAAGGCGGGCGCCATCCGGATGGAGAGGATCCAGAAGGAGATGTTGTTGCGTGCGCTGCCTCGCATGCGCGACAGTCCGTAGGCCGCCGGGATTCCCAGTAGCATCGCGAGCACCACGTTGGACAGCCCGATGGTCAGGCTGTTTCCGAAGACGTGCAGCAGCCCGCCCGACAGGATCTTGTCGAAGGCGAGCAGCGTCGGCCGGAAGATGAGCTTCGGTGGAACCAGCAGCGCCTCGTAGCGCGACTTGAGCGAGCCGAGCACGAGCCAGACGATGGGAAAGAGGACGAACAGCAGATACACGGCCAGGTAGGCCGTCACCAGCACGTTGCCCCACTTCAGGCGTTTCATCGCCGGATCCTCCGGATCAGCACGGTCGTGCCGATGACCGTGGCAACGAGCATCATCACCGCGATGGCGGCGCCGCGGCCGATGTCGAACGAGGTGAAGGCGACCTTCCAGCCGTAGATCGACAGTGTCATGGTGGCGGTGCCTGGGCCGCCCTGGGTCATGACGTAGATGAGGTCGAAGGTGTTCACGGCCTCGATCGAGCGGAAGATCAGGCCGATGATGATGGCCGGTACGAGCA
>CAYOXR010000005.1:0-6741 GCA_964407955.1 uncultured bacterium
TTCCCCTCGATGACCGTGCGCGAGAACCTGGAGATCGGCGCCCACCTCGATCGTTCGCTGTTCGCCCAGCGGGAGGAGGAGGTGCTGGCCGTCTTCCCGGACCTCAAGCCCGCGCTCAAACGCCAGGCGGGCACGCTCAGCGGCGGTCAGCGCGTCATGCTGGCCATCGGCCGGGTGCTGATGTCGCGGCCCAAGGTGATCCTGCTGGACGAGCCCACGGCGGGGCTGGCACCCAAGTATGCGGCCAGGGTGTGGGAGATCGTCGATACCATCGCCAAGTCCGGGGTGGGCCTCGGCATCGTCGAGCAGAACGTGGAGACGGCGCTGGAGGGGGCGCAACAGGTCTACGCGTTGATCAACGGCCGCAACGCCATGAGCGGCAGCACCGCCGAGGTGGACAGCGAGTCGCTCGGCAGACTGTTCATGGACAATCTCGAGGTCAGGATTTCGGGCAGAGATTGAACGCCTGCACCTGGGTGTGCTTCGTTCCTTGGAGGTGATCCGTTGAGCGCTCTGCGGTAGGGAGAAGGTCAAACGACTCGCGCGAGCAAAGGAGAGAGAGCCATGAGAGTCAGGTCTGTTCTTGTTTCCACCGGATTCACCCTGGCGGTCGGATTGAGCATGGTTGCCTGGGGCGCGGGGAGCCCGTTGAAGGTCGCCATCCTCGGCCCGCTGAGCGGACAGTACGCCTACGTCGGCAACTGGATGGTGGACGGCGTCAAGGCGGGCGTCAACGAGGTCAACACCAACGGTGGCGTGATGGGTCACCAGCTCACGACCATCGAGCACGACACCGCGGGCGACCCGGTCGACGCCGTGCCCGCGTGGAACCGGCTGTACTCCCAGCACCCCACGTTCGAGATCGGGCCGACGGCGCTCACCGCCGAGGCCATCATCGCGCGTTACGACAGCGCCAAGCTGCCGTCGTTCACGGTGGCGGGGTCGGACATCCTCGACCACATGAGCTACAAGTACGTGTTCCGCACCGTGCCGGGTGACTCCACCATGGCGGCGGCGATGGGGGCCTACGCCATCGACCAGCACCTCACGCACGCCTTGATCATCTTCTCCAGCGGTGTGAGCTCGCAGACGCTCATCCCGCCGCTCAAGAGCGGCTACCTTGCGCACGGTGGCCAGATCGTGGGGACGGTGTCGATCACCCCGGGCCAGACGTCGTACCTGAGCGCATTGCAAAAGGCCTTCAACGGCCCGGTTCAGCCGGACTGCATCTTCATGCAGCTCGACCCGAACACCTCCGCGACCGTGTTCAAGAACCTGCAGGAGCTGGACCACCTGAACATCCCCATCATCGACACGGACAACGGCACCAACCCCGAGATCGCCAAGAGCATGGGCTTCGCCAAGGCGTCGCAGCTCCTGACGGGCATGACGCCGACCGCGCCGTCCGGGGCGTCGTTCCAGGAGTTCCTCAAGAGCTATCAGCAGGTCTTCAACACCACGAACTACCACACCTTCACGCCGGCGATCTACGACTCCGTCATCATCGCCTCGCTGGCGATGGACGCGGCCAAATCCACCGACCCGAGCGTGTGGGTCAGTGACGTGACCACCGTCAGCAACCCGCCGGGCGTGGCCTGCAGCACCTACGCCGAGTGCGTGGCGGACCTTAACGCGGGCAAACAGATCGACTACCAGGGTGCGTCGGGGCCGGAGGACTTCAACCAGTACCACAACGTGTTCGCCGGCTGGACCGTCGACAAGTGGACGACGGCAGGGAAGCTCGAGCCCGCGTTCAAGGTGCCGGCCGCCACCATCAGCAGCTACGCCAAGTAGCCGCCGTCAGGGACCGGAGGCAGGTCTAGCCTAAGGATCCACACGGGGGTAGCTCCCTTGGAGCTACCCCCACCGCGTCTCGTTCGCTCCGCATGTGCACTGGCACATCGCAACGCATTCCAGCCCAGTTCCGTCCCGCCCCGCCCAGGGCCGGCAACGAGGCATCGCCCGTGGCCGCGCGGGTACCGGGGAACGCTCGCGGTTCGACACGAAGGGTGTTCGTCCATGCATCCGAAAGACACAACGCCAGTGCGCGAGTGGCGTCGTCAGATCGTGGGGATCGACAAGAAGGTACCCGTCCTGAGTGGCGAGTGGGTGCCCTACATCAACGTGGACAATGCGGCGACGACGCCGGCGTTGACCAGAGTGCGCGATCAGGTCGTCGATTTTCTGCAGTGGTACTCGAGCGTGCATCGCGGCACCGGCTTCAAGTCCCGGTTGTCGACCTGGGTCTTCGAAGAGTCCAGGCGGGCCATTCTGGCGTTCGTCGGAGCGCCCGACACGCACACCGCTATCTTCACCAAGAACACCACCGAGTCGATCAACGTGCTGGTCCACCGCTTGCGCCTGACCGCGGATGACGTCGTGGTGTCGTCCCGCCTCGAGCATCACGCCAACATGCTGCCGTGGCGGGGCGGCCCGTGCGTGGAGTATCTGCCGATCGACGCGGCGGGGCGGCTGGACACGAGCACCCTGCCGGACATCCTGGCCAGGCATGGCAAGCGCGTCAAGCTGGTGGCGGTCTCCGGAGCGTCGAACGTGACCGGATACACGCCGCCGATCGGCGACATCGCCCGCATCGTTCACCAGCAGTCCGAGGCGGAGCTGATGGTGGACGGTGCGCAGCTGGCGCCGCATCGCCGCGTGACCATGTTGCCCGCCGACGATCCGGCGCACATCGACTATCTGGTAATGTCTGCACACAAGATGTACGCGCCCTTCGGTGCGGGTGCATTGATCGGTCCGCGCGCGCGCTTCGACACCGGCGAGCCCTACCTGCGCGGCGGCGGCGCCGTCAAGTTCGTCACGCTGGACAGCGTGGAGTGGGACCACCCGCCCGAGCGCGAGGAGGCCGGCTCGCCCAACGTCATCGGCGCGCTGGCCATGGCCACCGCCGCCAACACCCTGACGGCGATGGGCATGGATGCGCTGGAGGCGCACGAGCGCCGGCTCGACCGCTACGTGGTGGAGAAGCTGGCGCATGTCCCGGGCCTGCGCACGCTCGGCGATCCGCGCCAGATGGGCGAGGACCGGATCGGCGTGGTGTCTTTCGTGATCGACGGGGTGCCGTCGATGAAGGTCGCCGCCGTGCTCGGCCGTGAGTGGGGCATCGGGGTGCGCGCCGGCTGCTTCTGCGCTCACCCTTACATGACGGAGCTGCTCGACGTGAGTTCGGAAGAGGCAGACCAGATCCGCCGCGAGCTCCGGCACGACGACTGGAGCCACATACCGTCGGGCGTGCGCGTCAGCCTCGGCTTGTACAACACGGAAGAGGAAGTCGACCGGCTGGCCGCGGCGCTGCACCGGGTGGCGAACGGCGAGTGCCTGGGCGACTACGTGCTCAACGTGCACACGTCCGAGTATGATCTGCCGTCGGACGCGGACGACTTCACGAGGGTCTTTCGCGTGTCGTAGCGGGCCGGTGCCCCGCGGGCACGAATCCGCAGCCGCCGGCCCTGACGCGGCCGGCGCTCAAGGGGGAACCATGGCAGAGAGATCGCGGAGTCGACGAGGCGGCCCGCGGCGCAACCACACGCTCCAACTCATCGGGATCGTGCTGCTCGCGCTCGTGATCGTCGAGGGCCTTCTGGGCTCGGCGCTCATGACGCAGCGGCCGTTCGCCGCCGGCACGCTCAGCCTGCACATCCTGGTCGCCCTGGTGACGGTGGGCGTCACGGGATGGACGTTCCGGCTTGCGCTGCGCCGGCGGGGGTGGCGACCGTTTGCGGCTGCGGGGCTGGCGCTGCTGTCGGCGCTGGGCGCAACCGTGGCGGGAGCCGATTACCTGCTCGGCGGCAAGACGCCCACGGCGCTGCACTGGATGGAGGGCCTCACCGGCGCCGTCCTCGTCGCCGCCGTCCTGCTGCTGGTGTGGGGAGCCGCGACGATGCGCGGCGCCCAGGAACCCGCGCCCACGGCGACGCGCACCGAGTAGCCGAGAGGCGGACGGGGAGAGCGCCCAGGCCGCTGCCACGCGTCGGCATGGGCGCGAGCGTCGACAACCTCTCCCGCCGGCTCGGCAGCGCCTTCGGTGCCACCTGGCCGGACGACCGGGGTCTAGGCGCGCTTCAGCTCGTCGGCGTGCTCGGCGAGCTCGTGCAGCAGCCGGGTGGTCGCGAGCGTGCCCCGCTTGATCGTCTCGACCCGGAAGAACTCATTGGGTGCGTGGATGCCGTTGTCCGGCTCGCCGAAGGCGAAGAACAGGCACCACATCCCCAGCAGCGAGCGGAAGTCCGCCGACACGGGCACCGTGCCGCCCACCCAGACGGGCAGCGGCTTCTTGCCGTAGACGGCCTCGAGGCAGGTCGACGCGAGGGCCAGCGAGGGATGGTCGAGCGGCATCTCGTAGGCGCGTGCCTTGCCGGCCAGGCGCTGGACGCTCGCCGTGAGCCCGGCTGGCGTGAGCGTGCGCACGTGGGCTTCGATGAGCTCCAGGATGCGGTCCGGGTCCTGCCCGTCGACCAGGCGGCAGGTGATCTTGGCGTGCGCCGCGCACGGCAGCACCGTCTTCACGCCCTCACCCTGGAAGCCGCCCCACATGCCGTTCACCTCGAAGGTCGGCCGCACCCAGCGGCGCTCGAGCGGCGAGTAGCCCTCCTCGCCCGTCCACGCCTTCAGGCCGACCGCCGCGAGCTCCGCCCGCTCGTCGCGCGGAAGCGCAGCGATGGCGTCCCGCACGGCTTGAGACGGCTCCTTCACGCCGTCGTAGAAGCCGGGCACCGCGATGCGGCCGCGCTCGTCGTGCATGGCGGCCAGGATGCGTGCCAGCCCCTCGAGGGGGTTGGGCACCGCGCCGCCGTAGAGGCCGGAGTGGAGATCGCTTGCGGCCCCCTCCACGTCGATCTGGCAGCCGGCCAGGCCGCGGTTCCCCACCGTCAACGACGGCTGGTCGACCCCGAGCATCCCGCCGTCGGCGCTGATGGCGAGATCGCCCGCGAGCAGCTCCTCGTGCTCGCGCAGGAAGGTGGGCAGGTTGGGGCTGCCGATCTCCTCCTCGCCCTCGATGACGAAGGTGACGTTGACGGGCGGTGCGCCCGCCGACTCGGCCCACGCCTCGACGGCCTGGATGGCGATGAGCACACCGCCCTTGTCGTCGCCGGCGCCGCGGCCGTAGACGCGGCCGTCGCGCACCTCCGGCTCGAACGCGGGGGACTCCCAGAGCTCGAGCGGCTCGGGCGGCTGCACGTCGTAGTGACCGTAGATCACCACCGTCGGGAGGGCCGGGTCGACCTGCCACCGCCCGACCACCACGGCGTTGCCGGGTGTGTCGATGGTGCGCACCTCGGGCACCCCGGCGCGCTGCAGGCGGCCCGCCACCCACACGGCGGCGGCCGCGAGGTCGGGGCGGTGCTCGGGCACGGTGCTGACGCTGGCAATGCGCACGAACTCGATCAGATCGTCGGCGTATGACCCCGCCTGCGACTCGACCGCGCCGAGCGCTGCATGAAGCTTGTCGTCCATGGGTCCTCCAACCTCCGCTCGGCGTTAGACCGCCGGCTGTCGCTCCATCGGCGCCACGACGACCCCTGCGGGCCGGCGCCCCCGTGAACCTTCGAACTTGGGGTGCGACAGCGTCCAAGCTATCGCCGGGGCGGTGGCCCGTCAAGGGCCAGGCGCCGCCGCACGGCGCCTCCAGGCCTCTATTCGCGGCGCCGTGGCCCGAGCGGGCCGACGCCGGCCGTGCGGCGGGCAAGCCAGACGCCGAGCGCGGGCATTGGGCTTTGCGGAACGGAAGAAACCCTGAAGCGTCGGAGAGTGTTCACATGTCGGAAATATCCGACGTATAGTCCGGGCGTGAGCGAAGCCAGTGTGTTCTCCGCCCTCGCGAACCCGGTACGCCGCGAGATCCTGGTGCGCCTCCGGAGCGGCTCCCGAGCCGCCGGCGAGCTGGCGAGCGGCTTCACGATCGGTCGGCCCGCGGTCTCCGAGCACCTGCAGGTCCTGCGCAAAGCTCACCTCGTGCAAGAGGAGCGCCGCGGGCGCGAGCGCTACTACCACCTCGACCCGCGTCCGCTCACGGAGGTGACGCAGTGGCTCGACGCCTTCACGCGCTCTTGGAGCGATCGCATGGCCGCTCTGGAGGTTCTGCTCGACGAGGAGGCGAACCAGCCATGAATCCCGCCGTCATCCGGCTCGACCACGTCTACGCCCGCGCCCGTCGGCCGTCTGGAAGGCGCTCACCGACCCCGCTCTGCACGCACGCTGGTGGGCCGCCGGCGACGTGCGGCCGGTCGTCGGGCACCGCTTCGAGCTCGACATGGAGCAGTGGGGCCAGCAAGCCTGCGAGGTCCTCGAGGTGGACCCCGAGCGCCTCCTCAAGTACCGCTTCGGCGCGGCCGTGCTGGACACCATCATCACCTGGGAGCTGGCGCCGGAAGGGGCTGGAACCCGCCTGACGCTCACGCAGGAGGGGTTCGACCTGGACTCGCCGCTGGGCAAGCAAGCGTTTGGCGGCACGAAGCCCGGCTGGCCCGCCGTGCTCGGGCGGCTCGGCGCCGTGCTGGACGCCGAGATGAACGGGCGTCGGGCGGGCACGACGTACGTCGGAGCCGGGGCCGCCCGGTCGGGTAGGATCGACTGTCCGCGCACGACTCGTGGTGCTCGGGCTGCCGGTGGGGGCAGGCGAGGGTGCGGCCGCGTTGTGGCCAGCGGTCAGGAGGATCGCCGTGGTGAACGGTCGTGCACGTGCGTGGGTCGGTGTGGCGGTTGTGACGGCAGGCTTGATGG
>CAYOXR010000006.1:0-3108 GCA_964407955.1 uncultured bacterium
GTCATGGCCGTGCTCGACGGACATCATGCTGCGGCCGACCCGCACGACCCGGCGGGCTCGGCCCTGGGAAAGCTGATCCGGTCGCTTCCCGGAAACGTCGGCCGCCAGGCCGAGCGCATGCGCAACCACGCCCTGGCCGCCAGCGACACGCGCGCTGCCCGGCCCGACCCGGCCATCACGAGCGCCGCGGTAGCCGCGATCGCGTCCCAGCGACGCGTGCGGATTTCCTACCGGAGCGCCTCGGGCTCGGCGCGCGACATCGAGGTCGACCCGTGGGCGGTCGTGGTCCGGCACGGTCGCTGGTACCTGCTTGGCTTCTCGCTGTACGCCGGCGCATCCCGCAGCTACCGCGTCGATCGCATCGCCAGCGTCACCGAGCTCGATGTCGCCGTGGAGCCACCCACCGACCTCGACCCGGTGACCTTCCTGGAAGAACACCTGGGTCAAGGCTGGCCGCTCGAAACGCACGTGGCGTTCGAAGCGCCGTATGAGGCCGTCGCGCCGTACGTCGCCGCGCCCATGGGCCGGCTGGTAGCCGAGGGCCCACGTTGCGTGTTGCGGGGCACGACCAACAACCCCGCCATGGTGGCAGGCGAGTGGCTGGCCGCCATTCCGTTCCCCTTCAGGGTCCTCGGCGGCCCCGAGCTGCGCCACGCGGTGGCGGAGCTCGCCGGGCGCATGTTCGCGGCCGTCACGGATCACGCCGTGACGAAGGCGCCCGGGCCGCAGTGAAGCGCTGAGGCCCGACTCGAGCGCAGCCACGAGGGCGGGGCTGGATACGCCGAGAGAGATCGCGCAGCGTCGCAACTTGCCGGACGCCCGCTTCGCGCCGGCCGGCCGCGAGGTCAGAACTCGTGCCCTCGGACCTTGGCGTAGACCCGGGAATCCGTGAGCCGCCCATCGACGCCGGTCCTGGCGGCACGCAGGGTCCCTTCCAGGGTGAACCCGGCCCGCTCCGCAACGCGGCTGCTGCGCGTGTTGCGAGCGTCACAACGGATCTCGATGCGGTTGGCACGCAGCCGTTCGACAGCGAAACGCGTGATGCCCTCCACCGCCTCGGTCACGTACCCCATTCCGCTGAACCCCGTGCGCACCCAGTAGCCGAGCTCGAACGTTCGCGCGTTCCAGTCGATTCGGTGCAGCCCACTGCTGCCGACGAACGCCCCGTTCTCCTTGAGCGTCAGGTAGAACTGCAGGTCGGTCCGCTCCAGGAAGCGGAGCCGCTGCTGCCGGCAGATCGTCTCGTTCTCCTCCAGCGAGGAAGCGCTCTGCGCCCAGGGGATCCACGGTCTCAGCTCGTCCAGGCTCTCGCCCAACGCCGCCGTCACCGCCGCGCCGTCCCCCCAGCGCGGAGCCCGCACGATCAGGCGCTCGGTCTCCAGAGCCTCGGGGACGTCAAGCAGGATCGGCGACTGCGCCACAGTCATCCACGCCCGCCTGCGAGCTACCGCCCCATGCCGCAAGACACGGAACCTCCTTGAGCGCGTGGCCCGGTGCTCCCCAGCCCGACGCCACGCGCCGCTGCCCGGCGCGGACCGCTCGCCTGGGCCCCTTGCCACCACGGGCCCGGCCGGCCCCGACCACCCACGAAAGCGCGTCCATGACGGACTTAATCACGCATGTCAGCAGTCCGCGCCGTTCCGTGGCGCCGCCGCGGACGCCTCCCTCCGAGCCAAGCCCGGCTCGGGCGGTAAGGCGCCGACGGCTACTCGGGACCGCCTCGCAGCGCCGCCTCGATCGACCTCTTGTAGCCCTCGGGCATGGGCAGATCCGCGACGGCGCCGGCGTCGAACCACGCCAGTCGACTGTGCTCGTGGCTCAGCCGGGGGACGCGCGAGGGGGCGAGGTCAAGCCGACCCGAGGCCGTGAGCAGCAAGGGCAAGCGGGTCCTCCGCCCGATGCGGGCTTCCTGCGGACCTCCGCCCCGCTCGCTCTTGGAGACCCCCTCGCGATCGGCGACAGGAAAGCCTACGACCGTCCGGCAGCGCTGTCGGCACCAAGCCCGACGTAGACGTCACCGTGCGGCATGACAAACGCCCGGCCGAGGGGCATCCTTTGATAACGTCATAGCCATGATCACGGCGTTCCTCGGCAAGGGCGGCGTGGGGAAGTCGAGCGTCGCTTCGGCGTTCGCCATGGGCTGCGCCAGCATGGGCAGGACGGCGCTCGTGTCCAGTGACTTCATGCCTTCGCTCAGCCACATCTTCACGGAAGGCCATGACGACCTCACGGTCATCGAGCTCACCGCGAGGGAGGTATCGCAGCTCTGGAAGGAGCGCTACGGAGACCAGGCCAAGTCGCTGCTGAACGAAGTCGTGGAGGTCGAAGACTGGATGGTGCAGCACATCGCCGAGAGCCCCGGCGTGGCCGAGGAGTTCATGATCTCCAACATCGTCGACCTGGACGCTTCCGGAGAGTTCGACTTCGTGGTCTGGGACACGGCTGCCTCATCGTCGACCATGCACCTGCTGCTGCTTCAGAAGGAGTTCTACGGCCACCTCGATCGCGACGTGAGGATCTACCTGCGGCTCAAGGACCGGCTGCGGCATTCCGGAGCGCTCGACATCCTGGAGGAGTGGAAGACTCTGGCGAACAGGGTGTGGAGCGCGCTGGAGCTGACCCGGTTCTACCTGGTCACGACGATGGACGACCTCAGCCTGATCCAGGCTGACGAGATCAGCGATGACATCGAGAATCTCGGGCTCTCCATCGCGGGGAGGATCTACAACCGCTGTCGACCCGAGCGGCCGCAGGGCGAGGCCGGCGTCGCGTCGATACCCGAGCTGGAAGGCTCCGCGCTGGAAGTCGTCGAGAAGATGACGGCATACACCTCCGGGCTGCTTCGGCCGGCCGGGCGATGAGAAAGCGGCCGCGGCCCTCACGCGGGGCGCGCTCAGGACGACCCGGCCTGGCGGGTCAAGCGCCCGCCGCCGCCGCGTCGAGGAACCCCTCGAGGGCGCTCAGGTACCTCCCCATGGCCTCGAGCGTCGCTTTCACGTTCCCCGGCACCACCAGGCCGTGGTCCGCCTCGGGAACGACGACGCTCCGGGCCCCGGGCAGGGCGCCAAGCTCGTCGAGCACGCTCGCGTCGTAGAAGGGGTCGGCCGT
>CAYOXR010000007.1:0-11233 GCA_964407955.1 uncultured bacterium
TCATCCACTGGGCGAAGCTGGCCTACAACAACGCCTACTGGCTCACCGCCAAGGGCGCGCTGTAGGAGGTAGGCATGGCGCAGGAGACCACACACCCCAGCGATGCCGACGTGGCGCGCAAACTGGATGCAGTGCTGGAGAAGCTCGATGCCATCGAGCGGCGCATGGACGCGTTCGCGGCCGAGCCGGCGTGGCAGCTGGGCCAGCCGATCGCGCTGGCCCTGGCGGGCCTCACCGACGACATGGTGAAGGGGCTGGTCAGCCGTCTGGCAGGCGTGGCCGAGGTCATCCTCGATCCTGCGGTGCTCGAGCTGATCGACCGTGTGAAGAGTCCCGAGGTGCTCGAGGCGCTGCGACAGTTCACGGAACCCACGACGCTGGAGACGCTGCGCGGCCTCTCCAGCACGCTTAACCTCGTCAAGAGCGGCATGACCGACGACATGGTCGCCGGCCTGATCCGCAAGATCGGAATGCTCGGCGAGCTCGTCCTCGACCCCTTCGTGCTCGATGCCCTGGAGCGGCTGGCGCGCGCCCTCAAGGCCGGCCAGGCCCAGTACCCCGACGTCACCGTGCCCCCGGTCGGCGGCATCTTCGGGGCACTCCGCTCGGTCAACGATCCCGAGTCGCGCAGAGTGATGGCCTTCGCGCTCGCGGTCATGCGCAACCTGGGCCACGAGTTCGCGGGCTCCGCACCCTCCTAGACGCCCTCGCCTCCGGGCGTAGGTGGGGCCCGCCGTAGCGGCGGGCCCCCTTTCCCGTGGCCTCGGCGTCGTTACAATGGCGTTTGCGCCGCATCCGCGGCAGGAGGAGCATGCAGCACGCCGAAGCCGTCGTCGAAGTCGACACCCTCGTCAAGCGCTATGGCGACGTGCACGCCGTGGACGGCGTCAGCTTCACGGTGGCGCGCGGCGAGTTCTTCGGCATGCTGGGGCCCAACGGGGCCGGCAAGTCGACGTTGATGCGCATGATCTACCAGGTGACGCCCCGCACCTCGGGGAGCCTGCGGGTGCTGGGCATGCCTGCCGGCGAGCGCGCGCGCAGCATCAAGCAGCGCCTGGGCGTGGTGCCCCAGCTCGACAACCTCGACGAGGAGCTGCGGGTGGTCGACAACCTGCTCATCTACGCGCGCTTCAACGGCATCCGCGGCGTCGCCGCCCGCCGGCGCGCGGACGAGCTGCTCACCTTCGCCGACCTCAACGACAAGCGCAAGGCCATGGTCGACGAGCTCTCCGGCGGCATGAAACGCCGTCTGATGCTGGTGCGGGGGCTCATGAACGACCCCGAGCTCGTGGTGCTCGACGAGCCCACCACGGGGCTCGACCCGCAGGTCCGGCTCAACCTCTGGAACAAGCTCGAGGAGCTGCGCACGCAGGGCAAGACGCTGCTGATGAGCACCCACTACATGGACGAGGCGGAGCGCCTGTGCGACCGGCTGGTGATCATGGATCACGGCAAGATCATCGCCTCGGGCGCGCCGCAGGCGCTCATCCGCGAGAACCTCCCGCCGTTCGTGATCGAGGCGCGCGCCGGTGCCGGGGAAGGCGAGCATCTCGAGGGCGCCGCCCAGGGCCTGGGGTTGGGCGCGGTCCGCAGCGGCGACCGCGTCAGCGTCTTCGTCGCGGACGCCGACGCAGCGCTCGCGCGCCTGAGGGAGCAGGGGTGGCGGCTGGAGCGGGCGTTCGTGCGGCCGGCCAACCTGGAAGACGTGTTCCTGAAGCTGACGGGAAGGGCACTCCGCGAGTGAGGCGCCGCGCCCTGATCGACTTCCGCGGCGCCGCGCGGGTGTGGCAGCGCGACCTGTGGGTGTACCGGGACCGCTGGCTCTACGGCCTGCTGCCGAACTTCTTCGAGCCGCTGTTCTACCTGCTGGGGCTCGGCGTGGGGCTCGGCTACTACGTGAGCACGGGCGGCCAGTTCGGCCAGGACTACCTCGCCTACATCGGGCCCGGCCTGGTGGCCTCTTCGGCCATGAACGGCGCCTCGTTCGAGACCACCTACAACGTGTTCGTGAAGCTCCACTTCGGACGGCTCTACGACGCCATGGTGACCACGCGCGTCAACATGGAGGACGTCGCGGTCGGCGAGTGGGGCTGGGCCATCACCCGCTCGCTCATCTACGGCGGCATCTTCCTGTTCATCACGCTGTTCTTCCACACGCCCCTGACCTGGCGGCTGCTGTTGGCGGTGCCGGCGATCGTGGTGGTCGGCTACTGCTTCAGTGCCATCGGGCTCACCTTCACCTCGCTCATTCAGATCATCGACGTCTACTCGTACTACTTCACGCTCTTCCTGACGCCCTCGTTCCTGTTCTCCGGCATCTTCTTCCCGGTGAAGGGGCGCTTCCCGACGGCACTGGTGTGGGTGGCGCAGGGCACGCCGCTGTACCGCGCCGTGCGCCTGGTGCGCGGCATCGTCAACGGCCACTGGCAGGGGCTGTGGTT
This sequence comes from uncultured bacterium, assembly GCA_964407955.1. Lineage (GTDB taxonomy): Bacteria > Deinococcota > Deinococci > Deinococcales > Trueperaceae > JASBRS01. The sequence goes on from CAYOXR010000007.1 coordinate 2,442, forward strand.
CGACGTCGCCTACCTGCTGGTGGTGGGTACGGCGTTCGGGGCGTTCGCCGTGTGGCGCATGCAGCGTCGCGTGATCCGCTGAGCTCGGCTCGTGCCGCCTCGGGGCGCGGCCCGGCGACGGCCGCAGCCTCGAGGGCGACGCGCGTGCCGGCTGCTAGCCCGGGGGCGGGCCCCTGAGGAACTGCGCCGTCTGCTCGGCGAGGTAGACGACCTCGCCCTCCTGTTCGAAACGGAACTGGTAGCGGCTGACGAGCCGGCCGGCTCCGAGCCGGGTGCGCGTCTCGGTCGAGTGCAGCACCAGTGGCGGCCCGAGCCGCACCAGACGCTTGAAGTCGGCACGGTGGATGCGGGTGCCGAAGCCCACCCAGCCCTCGTCCCAGTGGCAGCCGTGCACGAAGTAGGCGTGGAGCGAGCCCAGGTTCGCCGTCAGCATGTTCAGCTCGGGGCCGGACACGTGGCGGGGGTGCAGCGCGGGCTCGCCGCGCTGCAAAGGCGCGTAGAGCAGCCGACGCCGCGTGTCCATCACGGCGTCCACCTCCTTGCTGTCGGGGTCGATGCGGCGCACGTCGTCGATCAGGAAGGCGGCACGGTCGTAGAAGTACGACGCCAGGAAGCGTTCCATCGCCTCTGGCGGCGGCGACCCCGCCGGTTGGGCGGCCGGCGTCATGCCCCATTCTGGCCCCAGCCGTTCGCGGGCGACGTGGTTGTCCCGACAGGCTGGTGACGGCAGCGCCTAGGCCGCCGCCTCGGGCAGCCGGATGGTGATGGTGGTGCCGTGATGCAGCTCGCTGCTCGCCTCGATGGTGCCGTTGTGCGCGATCACCAGCGAGCGGGCGATGGGTAGACCCAGGCCCGATCCGACGCCGGGCTCCGAGCGTGCCGTGTCGCCTCGGTAGAAGCGCTCGAAGATGTGAGGCAGTGCTTCGGAGGCGATGCCTCGACCATCGTCCTGCACCGTCAGCACGACGCCGTCGTCCTCCCTGCGCGCCCCCAGCACGATCCGGCCGCCGCGCGAGGTGTGATGCAAGGCGTTGCCGATGAGGTTGGCGAACACCTGGCGCATGCGGCTCGGGTCGACGTCGATGCGCGGGGGCGGCTCCTCGACGGCCAGCTCCATGTGCACGCCGGCCTGCTCGGCCAGGGGCGCGAACGCCTGGCGTGCGGCGCGGAGCAGATCGCCCGCGTCGACGGCCTCGAGCTGGAGCGAGAGGCGGCCGGCGTCGGCCATCGACAGCGTCCGCAGGTCTTCCACCAGGCGTTGCAGCAGCGTCGCCTCCGTGTACATGGTGTCGACGGCCTCAGGGGTGGCTTCGAGGACGCCCTCGCGGATGCTCTCCAGATAGCCCGTCAACACCGACAACGGGGTGCGCAGGTCGTGCGCGATGTCCGCGGTCATCTGCTCGCGTAGCCGCTGGGAGCGGGCCACCTCGGCGCTCATGTCGTTGAAGGCGAGCGCCATCTCGCCGAACTCGTCGTTTGAGAAGACCGGCACCGACTGCTCGAGCTCGCCCGCCCGCATCTTGCGAATGGCGCCGGTGAGGTCGCGGATGGGGCGGGTGAAGAACCGCGTGGCCAGGATGCCGACCGCCAGGGCCAGCGCGAACGCCGCGATGGCGGCATAGAAGAGCGCCTGACCGGTGCGCCTGAGGTAGATGCGCTCGAGCGTGCGCAGCTCCGGAGGCTGGTCGTAGGTGACGGTGCCGATGCGGGTGCTGTCGAGCATGACGGGCGTGCCGCCCGCGATGACGCGACCCGGCACCACGTCGCCACGGTGCCAGCGGTGATTGCCGATGACGGTCACGCCCGCGACGCTGATCAGCGCGAACGGGTTGCGCCGCTCGAAGCGATCGAGGGGATGAAGGCCTGGTGGCGCCGGAGCCGGTGCCTGGACGGATTTGACCGTCGGGGCAACGGCGGGCACCCCGGTCGGGGACTGGGGCGGCGCGGGCTGAACGGCGTTGTTGGCGGCGCCGTCCGGCGCATGCCGGTTCGGCGTGCGGCCGTTCGGGGCCGCCGTCCGGGGGACGCCCAGGATGCGGTTGATCTCGTCTTCGAGACCGACCTCGGCCCCAGCCCAGCTGCCGTGTTGCTGGTAGTACACGGTGGCGGCGTCGATGAAGGCACTGCGGGTCTGCTCCAGGCGGAAGGTGTTGAACTGCGTGTGCGTGATCCAGCGAGCGCTGACGCCCACCAGCGCCACCGCCAGCACGCTCGTGGCGATGATGATGACGGTGAGCTTGGTGCGGATCGAACGCACGCTTCAGGCCTCGGGCCGGAAGCGATAGCCGACGCCGAACACCGTTTCGACGTAGCGGGGATGGCTGGGGTCGCGCTCGAGCTTCTTGCGCAGGTTGCGCACGTGAGCGTCGATGGTCCGCTCTACCCGCTCCGGCGAGTCGCCGGGCAGTCGCTCCATCAGGTCGAGGCGGCTGAACACGCGGCCGGGTGCCGCCATCATCGTTGCCAGCAAATCGAACTCGGACGGGGTGAGGTCGATGTAGTGGCTGTCGACGCGCACCGTGTGGCGTGTGCGGTCGAGCTCGACCTCGCCCACCAGCAGCCGCTCCTGCGAGTGCTCCTTCTGCTCGTAGCGTCGCATCACAGCGCGCACGCGCGCGTTCAGCTCTGCCATGCCGAAGGGCTTGGTGACGTAGTCATCCGCACCGAGCTCGAGCCCTGCCACCTTGTCCGCCTCCTCGACGCGTGCCGTCAACAAGATGATCGGCGTGTCCGACTCCCGCCGGAAGGTGCGAATGAACTCCAGCCCGTCCATCTCCGGCATCATGACGTCGAGGAGGATGAGGTCGGGCTTGGCATGGCGGGCCGTGAACAGGGCGTTGCGACCGTTGTCGGCCACGACGGTACGATAACCCTGCTTGCCGAAGTACTCCTGAAGGAGCCGTGTCAGACTCAGCTTGTCATCGACGATGAGGATCGTCTTGGTCATGATTCACCCGCCGGCGTGCGAGGCGGTCTGTGAAGATGCTACGGCGCTTTTGTTGATGGGATGTGCAGATGCGATGCACGGATGTCGGATGGCGGCGCCGCGGTCGCGGGCTGGGCGCCGGGTCGCGAATGGCGTCTGAAGCGGTGTTTCTGTGGCACGAGCCGGCGTTTCCGGGTGGCCCTCGCGGCGCCGAGTTCACGGCGTACGATGAACCTCATGCACAGAGTGGACCACGCCCGATGAACGCCCGCCGACCGCCAGGGGCTGCCTCCGGAGCCGGCCGGAGCGTGCGCGGCCGTGCTCGTGCCGAGCGCCTCGATGCCGAAGACGCCATCGCTGCCTTCCGCGACGCCTTCGTGCGGGGCGACGAGGAGCGCATCTACCTCGACGGCAACTCGCTCGGCCGGCTCCCGAAGGCGACCCGCGAACGCCTGCGCCGGGCGATCGACGAGGAGTGGGGTCACGATCTGGTCGCGAGCTGGGGCAAAGGCTGGTTCGAGGCGCCACGCCGGGTGGGTGCGCGCTTGGCGCCGCTCATCGGCGCCAAGCCCGAGCAGGCCGCCTTCGGGGACAGCACGACCGTCAACCTGTTCAAGCTTGCCGGCGCGGCGCTGCAGGCGCACGGTCGCCGGCGGATAGTCTCCGACGCCATGAACTTCCCGTCGGATCTGTACGCCTTGTCCAGCGTCGCGCGCACGCTGGGGGGCGGCGCCGCGCTGGAGGTCGTCCCCGCCGCACCCGGCGGCGTGGAGCCGGACATGGGGCGGCTGCTGGCGGCGATCGACGAGGACACCGCCCTGGTGGTGCTCTCCCACGTCGCCTTCAAGAGCGGCTACCTGCACGATGCCGAGCGCGTCGGCGCGCGTGCCCGCGAGGTGGGGGCATGGGTGCTGTGGGACCTCAGCCACTCGGTGGGCGTGGTGCCCATCGAGCTGGACGCGTGGGACGCCGCGCTCGCCGTCGGCTGCAGCTACAAGTACCTGAATGGCGGCCCGGGCGCGCCGGCATTCTTCTACGTGCGCGCCGATCTGCAGCCGCGGCTGCGCTCGCCGGTGGAGGGCTGGTTCGGACGGCGCGGGCCTTTCGGCTTCGATCTCGAGTTCGAGCCGGCCGACGGCATCGCCCGGTTCCTGGTGGGCACGCCGCCGATCCTGTCGCTGCTGGCCGTAGAGACCGGCCTGGAGGCCGTGCTGGAGGCGGGCATCGGCAGGATCCGCGCCAAGTCCGAAGCGCTCACCGCGCTGCTAATCGAGCGCTTCGACGCGCGCCTGGCCGGCCTCGGCTTCAGGCTCGGCACGCCGCGCGAGGCGGCGCGGCGGGGCTCTCACGTGAGCTTGCGGCACCCCGACGGCTACCGCATCAACCGCGCCCTGCTGGCTGCCGGCGTGGTGCCGGACTTCCGCGAGCCCGACGCGATCCGCTTCGGGCTGGCACCGCTGTACACACGCTTCGTAGACGTGTTCGACGCGGTCGAGCGCCTCGCCGAGGTGGTCGAGAGCGGAGCCTACCGAGCGTACGACGATGCCCGCAGCGCCGTGACCTGAATGACGGGTGCGCCCGTCGCGGCCCACGGCGGCGCGCGTTGCGCCGTCGGCGGCAGCCGGCGAAACTGCCGCGCCGTGGCAGGTGTCTCGATATGTGAGACGACGTGCTTGTGGTCGTTCGGTGCCGCTGGCTAGACTCGCCCGGTAGGAGTCCGTGTCGGTGCCATACAGGGCGAGGCGGGTGACCGGCGGCGGCAGGCGCCCGGCCGGGAGGTGTACGCGTGGGCTCGCAACGATTGCTCACCATCCAACGCGCGGTCCAGTACCTGGCGCAAGTTGCGGATGACGGGCCGATGACCGTGCAGACGCTGGCGGAGACCTTTGAAGTGCCGACGAGTACGGTGTACCGCTACGCAGCCGCGCTGCGGGCCGCGGGGATGCTGTGGGAGCTCCCGGGCGGCCGACTGGGTCTGGGGCCGCGCTGCGTCCAGCTCGAGATGGGCTTTCGCAAAGCCCTCGAGCAGTGGTCCCCGTACCGGCCCGTGATGAGCGAGCTGGCCGCGTCGACCGGCGAGACCATCGCCCTGCTGGTGCCCGTGGACGCCGAAGCCGTGTGCATCGACACCGTGGAGAGCGACAAGCCACTGCGCTACAGCTTCGTCAAGGGCATGGCCCGCTCGATGCTGCGGGGTGCGTCCGCCAAGGCGATGCTGCCGTTTCTGCCGCCCGGCTTCCTGGAGCGACTCATCGACCTCGACGAGGAGCTCGACGGCGAGGCAGTCGCACGGCTCATGGCCGAGGTGCCGCTCATCCGCGAGCGCGGCTACGCGGTGTCGCGCGGCGAGCTGGACTGCGGGGTCTGGGCCGTGGGCGTGCCGGTGTTCAACCAGGCAGGCGAGTGCCGCGGCGCGCTGAGCACCATCGCGCCCGAGTTCCGGGTCGGAGAGCGCGAGTCCTTCCTTGTCCGGGCGACCATCGAGGCCGCTGGCCGCCTTCCGCTCATCTGACGCTCCGCCGCCCGGCGGCGGCCACGCACCGCGCGAGGACGGCCTGCGCCGGGGCGCCCCCAAGTCCCGCTCCGGATTCCGTCGACGCCCACAACGCGCATGTCATGGTGGGGAGTGCCAACGAGCCCCCGGCGGGGGGCCGCGTTGGTGCCGGAGGCGCCGCGCCGCGGCGCGCCGGCGACCGGGGTCAAGGAGGATGCGATGGAGCTGTACGGGGTGAACCCCATCTTGCCGACGCCCTTCCGGGATGACGGTGCACTGGACCTGGCGAGCCTGGAGCGGCTGATCGACTTCCAGGTGGCGGCCGGTGTGGACGGCGTGGCGGTGCTCGGATTCATGGGTGAGGCGCACAAGCTGTCCGAGGCCGAGCGCCGGGCGGTGGTCGAGGCGACCGTGGCGCGTGCCGCAGGGCGCCTGGCGGTGTGGGTGGGGGTGCGCGCGCTGGGCACGGCGGGTTGCGTGGAGCAGGCACAGAGCGCGCAGGAGCTCGGCGCTTCGGCGGTGTTCGTGGCGCCCATCGCGCCGCAGAGCGACGCTGCGCTGTACGCCCACTACCGCGCCGTGGCGCGCGCGGTCACGATCCCGCTGATCGTTCACGACTACCCTGCGTCGTTCGGCATCAGCCTCTCCCCGGAACTCATCGCGCGCCTGGCCAACGATGGCATGGCGCCCTACATCAAGCTGGAGGACCCGCCCGTGCTCACCAAGCTCAGCCGCGTGCGGGAGCTCACCCAAGGCAAGATCGGTGTGTTCGGTGGGCTCGGCGGCGAGTACTTCCTGGAGGAGCTGCAACGCGGCGCCGTGGGCATCATGACCGGCTTCGCCTTTCCGGAGGTGCTGGTGAGCATCTACCGGCAGTTCACCAGCGGCGACGCGGCCGCCGCCGCAGACACCTTCGACCGCACCCTGCCGCTCATCCGTTACGAGTTCCAGCCCGGCATCGGCCTGGCGTTCCGCAAGTACGCCTACCGCCGTCGCGGCGTGTTCGCCTCCGAGTTCATCCGCCCGCCCGGCACGACCCTGGACGAAACGAGCCGGCGGGAGCTCGACGCCATCATCGCGCGCGTCGGCCTGCACCTCGAGACGGGCACGGCGGCGTGAGCGGGTCTGCGGCGCGGCCGAACGTCAACGCCGAGCGCATCGGCGCGCGCATCGAGAGACTTGCCGGGTTCACCGACCCGGAGCGTCCCTACACGCGCCGCGCCTTCAGCGAGCTGTACGCGCGGGCGCGTACCTGGCTGGCCGAGGAGTTCCGTGCCGCCGGCCTCGAGCCCGAGGTGGACGCCGCAGGCAACCTGGTCGGGCGGCGCGACGGTGGGGCCGCCGGCACCGCGGCGCTGGCGGCGGGCTCGCACGTCGACACCGTGGTGGGCGGCGGGCGCTTCGACGGCGTGGCCGGCGTGGTGGCGGCGTTGGAGGCGGCGCAGGCAGTTCACGAGGCCGGCGTGGAGCTACGTCATCCGCTGTGGGTCTACGACTTCCTCTCGGAAGAGCCGAGCGATTACGGGGGCTCGTGCGTGGGGAGCAGCGGGCTCGTCGGCGGGCTCACGGCCGGCACGCTCGCGGCCCGCGACGAACAGGGGGAGAGCCTGGCCGAGGCGATCGCACGGGTCGGTGGGGACCCGGCACGGCTCACCGCGCCCTTGCCCGAGGCGGGGCGCATGGCCGCCTACCTGGAGCTCCACATAGAACAGGGGCCGCTCCTGGAGCGCGAGGGCGTGCCCATCGGCATCGTGGAGGGGATCGTGGCGATCCGCCGGATGGCGCTGGTGGTGCGCGGCCGTGCCGGTCACGCCGGCACCACCCCCATGACGCTGCGTCGCGATGCCCTGGTCGGCGCCGCATCGATCGTGCAGGACGTGTGGCAACGCGCCCGGGCGCGCCAGGGGCAGAGCGGCTTCGTGGCGACCATCGGCCGGCTGCAGGTCCTCCCCAACGGCGCCAACGTGGTGCCGGGCGAGGTGCGCCTGGAGATGGAGGCGCGCTCGCTCGACGAGGCGGCGGTGGCGAACTTCCTGGAGCAAACGCGGGCGCGGGCCGCGGCCAGCGCCGAGGCGCTGGGACTCGAGCTGGATGCGGCGGTCACCGCCACATCGGCGGCGACCCGCAGCGATGAGCGCGTGATGGCGGCACTGGAGGCGGCATGCGACCGGCGCGGCGTGGCCCACCGGCGGCTGTCGAGCGGTGCCGGCCACGATGCCATGGAGATTGCGCGGGTGGCGCCCACGGGAATGCTCTTCGTGCCCTGCCGCGATGGCCTGAGCCACCATCCGGACGAGTTCGCGGAGACGCAGCACATCGCTGCCGGGGCCGCCGTCATGCTGGACGCGTTGCTGCACCTGGACGAGACGCTCTAGGCGCCCGCCAGGCGGGTCACGCGGGCGCGGAGGCTACGACGCTGGCCACGCGAGGGCGCCCCGAGGGACGGAGGAGACGCGCATGGATCTGGGATTGAGGGGACGCAGGGCGCTGGTGCTGGCAGGCACCTCGGGACTGGGCCTGGGCACCGCGCAGGTGTTGGCCGGCGAGGGGGCCGAAGTGGTGCTTTGCGGTCGCGACGGCGAGCGCGCGGCCGCAGCCGCGGCCGCCGTTTCCGAGGCCAGCGGCGGCCGCGCCATCGGCCTGCAGGCTGACGTCAGCCGATCCGAGGACGTCGAGCGACTGGTGGCACAGAGCGCGGAGCGCCTCGGCGGCTTGGACGTCCTGGTGACCAACGCCGGCGGCCCCAGGCCCGGAACCTTCGACCAGCTCGACGACGACGCCTGGTCCGGCGCCGTGGAGCTCACCTTGATGAGCGTGGTGCGCAGCGTGCGCGCGGCGCTGCCGCACCTGCGCCGCTCGTCGGGCGCGGCCGTCCTGGCGCTGGCCAGCTCGAGCGTCAAGGCGCCCATCCCCAACCTCATCCTCTCCAACGTGCTCAGGCCGGCCGTGCAGGCACTGGTCAAGTCACTGTCACTCGAGCTGGCCGGGGAAGGCATCCGCGTCAACTGCCTGTCGCCGGGACGCGTGCTCACGCCGCGCATCCTCCGGCTCGACGAGGCGCGCGCGGCGAGCGAGGGCACGAGCGTCGAAGCGGTGCGCCAGGCCTCCGTCAGAAGCGTCCCCCTGGGCAGGCTGGGCGACGTCGAGGAGTTCGGGCGCGTCGCCGCCTTCCTGGTCAGTGACGCGGCTTCCTACATGACCGGCACGTCGGTGCTCGTCGACGGCGGCATGGTGCGCTGCCTCTAGCGCGGCGCGCGGCGCGACCGGCGCCGGCCCGCAGCGAGGCGACGCGTTGCCGCGTGGAGCGGCGCGCCCCGGAGGGGCGCCGCTCAGGCCTCCTCGGAGGCCTTCACGCTCCCCGCGGTCCCGGCC
>CAYOXR010000008.1:0-4303 GCA_964407955.1 uncultured bacterium
GCTGCAGTTGATCCACACCACGCCGGCCTCCAACTGCGGGGCCACGTCGAGCGCCAGGTTGACGTTCTCCGTCCACACGCTGGCCGCCAACCCGTAGCGCGTGTTGTTGGCGAGCTCCACCGCCTCGGCGGGCGTGCGGAACGTCATGCTCACGATCACCGGGCCGAAGATCTCTTCCTGAGCCGCCTGCGACGCCGGCGCGACGTCGGCGAGGAGCGTCGGCGGGAAGTACAGGCCGCGGGTCGCGGTGCCGGCCTCGTCGTCGCCTACCGGTGCGGTGAGCCCGGCAGCCCAAGAGGGCTGGAAGCAGCGGCCGCCCTCGGCGCGGCACTGCTCCACCAGGCGTGAGATCTTGTCGAGCTGCACGGGGGCGATGACGGCGCCCATGTCCATGGCCTTGTCCAACGAAGGGCCCTCCCGCAGCGTCTCCATGCGCGCGCGCAGCTTGTCCTCCAGGCGCGCCGCCACGCTCTCCTGCACCAGGAGCCGGCTGCCGGCGCAGCACACCTCGCCCTGGTTGAACCAGATGGCGTCCACGACGCCCTCCACGGCGCTGTCGAGGTCGGCGTCGTCGAAGACGATGAAGGGGCTCTTGCCGCCGAGCTCCAACGACAGCTTCACGCCGCGCCCGGCGGTGACCTCGCGGATGGCGCGGCCCACCTCGGTCGAGCCGGTGAACGCCACCTTGGCCAGCCCCTCGTGCGCGACCAGCGCCGCGCCGGTGCGGCCATCGCCGGTCACCACGTTGAGCACACCGGGCGGCAAGCCCACTTCCAGCGACAGCTCGGCGAAGGCAAGCGCGGTGAGCGGCGTGAACTCGGCGGGCTTGAGCACCACCGTGTTGCCGGCGGCCAGGGCGGGCGCCACCTTCCACGCCAGCATCAGGAGCGGGAAGTTCCAGGGGATCACCTGGCCGCACACGCCCACGCCGTGGTAGCCGGGGAACTCGCGCTCCAGGAGCTGCGCCCAGCCGGCGTGATGGTAGAAGTGGCGCGCCACCAGCGGCACGTCGATGTCTCGCGTCTCGCGGATGGTCTTGCCATTGTCCAGCGCCTCGAGCACCGCCAGCAGGCGCGCGTGCTGCTGGACGTGGCGGCCGAGCGCGTACAGGTGGCGGGCGCGCGCACCGGGGTCGAGGGCGCGCCAGCCCGGCAACGCCTGCTGCGCGGCTGCCACCGCCGCGTCGACATCGGCCTGGCTGCCTTGCGCCACCTGCGCCAGCGTGGAGCCGTCCCCCGGGTGCACGGTGGCAAAACGCTCGCCGTCCACCGGCTCGACGAAGGCACCGCCGATGAAGTGCCCGAACACCCGGTCGTGCCGTGCGAGCCACGCCCGCGCAGCCTCCGCGCTCTCAGGCGCCGGCCCGTAGTCCATGCTCGCGAAGATCGCCCTGACGCTGTCGTCCGCGGTCGTGCTCATGCCGTCACCCCTGCCGTTCGCGCGTCCGCTGCCACTCGGGACGCATCAGCCCGAACACCTCGAGGTCCGCCGCCAGCCCGCCGGGCGCCGGGTGGACCGACCGCAGCGTGCCCTCGTGCTTGAACCCCAGTCGCTCGGCAACGCGCCTGCTCCTGAGGTTCTCGGCCTGGCAGCGGATCTCCAGACGGTTGTAGCCCTGCACCTCGAACAGCTCGCCTGCCAGCCCCGCCACCGCGCGGGTCATCACCCCGCGCCCCTGAACCTGCTCGGCCAGCCAGTAGCCGAGCTCGGCACGGCGCACGTCCGGGCGCACGTTGAACACGCCCAGCGCGCCCACCAGAGCGCCGGCAAGGCGGAGGCCGCCGTCGAAACCGCCGCCGCGCGAGAAGCGCTCGAGGCTGGCGCGCACGAACGCACGCTCGCTCTCCAGGGTGGCCACGCGCGCCCACGGCAGGAAGCGTTGCAGGTGCTCGCGGTTGGCATCGACGAGCGCGTACAGCTCCGCGGCGTCGCGCTCCTCGAGAAGCACGAGCTCGATGTCCTCGGCGACACGAAGCGAGAACATCAGCCGAGGGGGTGCCGGAACGCCGCCGAGTAGCGGCCGGAGATGCCGTGCTCGAGCTGTCGCTCGATGTCACCCAGGAGCGAGCTGGCGCCGATGCGGAACAGCTCCGGCTCCAGCCAGGGCCGTCCCAGCTCCTCCTTCATGAGCGTCAGCCAGGCGAGCACTTGCTTGGCGGTGCGGACGCCACCGGCGGGCTTGAAGCCGACGCGCCAGCCGGTGCGCTCGTAGTATGCGCGGATGGCGCGCACCATCACCAGCCCGACCGGCAGCGTGGCGTTCACGCTCTCCTTGCCTGTCGAGGTCTTGACGAAGTCCGCGCCGGCCATCATCGCCACCAGGCTGGCGCGCTGGACGTTGCGCAGGGTGCCGAGCTCGCCGGTGGCGAGGATGGTCTTCAGGTGGGCGTCGCCCGCCGCCTCTCGGAAGGCGCGCACCTCCTCGTAGAGCGCCTGCCAGTCTCCCGCCAGCACGTGGCGACGGGAGATGACGATGTCGATCTCGGCGGCGCCCGCTGCCACGCTGCGCGTGATCTCCTCCAGCCGCGTTTCGAACGCCGACAGGCCGGCCGGGAAGCCCGCCGACACCGCCGCCACCGGCACGCCGCTGCCGCGAAGCGCCTCCACCGCGACCGGGACCATGTCGTGGTAGACGCACACTGCCGCCGCTCTCAGCCCCGCGTCCGCCATGCCCATGGCGCTCAGCAGGTCCTCGCGCACGGGCCTGACGGCCTTGGCGCACAGCCGGCGCACGCGGCCCGGCGTGTCGTCGCCGGACAGCGTGGTGAGGTCGATGAGCGTGACCGCCTTGAGCAGCCAGGCGAGCTGCCACTGCCGCTTGATGCTGCGGCGTGCCGGCAGGCTCGCGGCCCGGCGCTCCACCGCACTGCGGTTCACCTGCACGGCCTTGACCCAGTCGCGCTCGAGGGGCATGCCGGGGTTTCGCTCGAGCGTCCCGGACAGCGCCGGGCTGATGGCGTCCCGTTCGATGCTCATGGTGCCGGCTCCAGGCGCGGGGATGGCGCTCCCGCGTGGCCTCAAGCATACACGCCGCACCCCGGGACGCGGTGCCCGCCCGCGAGCGACAGGGCGAGCCGGGCGTCCGCCCACCACGGCCTCGCCGCCTGTCGAGGCCCGTCTGGCCCGGTATGATGGCGTCGCTCGCGAGGCGGCCGGCGTTCGCCGCGCCCGTCGACCCGGAGGGAGCCCTCATGCACCTGGCTCGATTCCCGCGACGCCGCTACACGTCCGGGCCCACCGCCATCGAACCGCTGGAGCGTCTGAGCGCCCGCCTCGGTGGGCCCAGGCTCTACATCAAGCGCGACGACCAGCTCGGCCTGACCGCCGGCGGCAACAAGACGCGCAAGCTCGAATTCCTGGTGGCCGACGCGTTGGCGCAGGGAGCCGATACCCTGATCACCACCGGTGCCGTGCAGTCGAACCACTGCCGCCTGACGCTGGCCGCAGCCGTGCACGAGGGCCTGAAGTGCCGTCTGGTGCTGGAGGAACGGGTGCCCGGCAGCTACGACCCCGAGGCCGGCGGCAACAACTTCCTCTACCACTTGCTGGGCGTGGAGAAGATCGTCGTGGCGGGCGATGGCAGCGACCCCATGGCCGCCATGCGGCGCGAGGCCGAGGCGCTGGCGGCCGAAGGGCGCCGCGCCTACCTCATCCCCGGCGGGGGCTCGACGCCGCTCGGAGCGCTGGGCTACGTCGCTTGCGCCGAGGAGCTTCTGGCGCAGGCCTTCGACATGGGGCTGGCGCTGGACCACATCGTCACCGCCAGCGGGAGTGGCGGCACGCACGCCGGGCTGGTGGCGGGGGTGGTCGGCATGAATGCCAACGTCCCCATCACGGGCATCAGCGTGCGCGCCGAGAGCGCCCCGCAGGAGGTCCGAGTCCTCGACCTGGCACGCCGCACCGCCGAGCTGGCCGGGGTGCGAGGCGACATCCCGGCGGGCAGCGTGAGCGTCCTGGACGACTACGTCGGAGCGGGCTACTCGTTGCCCACCGAGGCCATGGTCGAGGCCGTGCGGCTGTTCGCCTCGGTCGAAGGCATCCTGCTGGACCCGGTCTACACCGGCAAGGCGGCGGCCGGGCTGATCGACCTGGTGCGACGCGGCCGCTTCCGACGTGACGAGAACGTGCTGTTCCTGCACACCGGCGGTTCCCCCGCCCTCTACGCCTATCAGGACACGTTGCTGAGCTGAGCTCGGGCAGCCGGGCGCAAGCGCGTCGTCGCGCTCGCTCCGGCGGCCGCTGCCGTGATCGCTCCGGATCGCGGGCCGCTCGCGCCGAGCGGCCCGCCCCAGGGTGTCGCCCC
>CAYOXR010000009.1:0-5265 GCA_964407955.1 uncultured bacterium
AGACGAAGCGCCGAGCGTCCTGGAGCCGCAGCTTGTCGACGATGTCGCGGCGCGTGACGACGTCGGCCGTGGCGGTGAGCGCCACGCGCGGCACGTGCGGGAAGCGCTCGGCGAGGAGCCCCAGCCCGATGTACTCGGGCCGGAAGTCGTGCCCCCATTGCGACACGCAGTGGGCCTCGTCGATGGCGAACAGCGCCAGCTCGCTGCCGTCCAGCAGCGCCAGGAAGCGCTCGGTGAGGAGCCGTTCCGGCGCGACGTAGACGAGGTCCAGCCTGCCCTCGGTGACGTCTTGTTCGGTGGCGTGTGCCTCGGCCGGCGGCACCGTGGAGTTCAGCGCCGCCGCTCGGACGCCCACCTGCCGCAACGCGCCCACCTGGTCGTGCATGAGCGCGATCAGCGGCGACACCACCACGCCCACGCCGCCGCGCAGCATGGCGGGGATCTGGTAGCACAGCGACTTGCCGCCGCCGGTAGGCATCAGCACCAGCGCGTCGCCTCCGGCCAGCACGTGCGCGATGATGTCGGCCTGTGCGCCGCGGAACTCAGGGTAGCCGAAGCGCTCGCGCAGCAACTGGCGAGCGCCCTGCAGGCCCGCGGCGGCCGCCGCGGGCTCGCCTGCCGACGGAGCGTCGCCCGCCGCCGCGCCTGCGCGCGCCGCCGGCTCTCGCTCGCGGCCGGCGGCGCTCAGTCGACCCACTCCCCGGCGCGCATCACCGCCTCGACGCCGCCGTCCTGCCGCTCGCCGTCGACGTCCATCTCCGCCGATCCGATCATGAAGTCCACGTGCGTCAGGGAGTCGTTGAGGCCCGCGGCGGCGGCCTCCGCCTCGCTCATCTCCGATCCGCCCGCGACCGACATCGGGTAGGCCCTGCCGAGCGCGACGTGGCTGGCGGCGTTCTCGTCGAAGAGCGTCTGGAAGAACAGCAGCCCGCCCTTGGCGATGGGGCTGGACGCCGGCACCAGCGCCACCTCACCGAGCGAGCGGGCGCCCTCGTCGGTGTCCAGGATGCGCTCGAGCTCGTGCTGCCCGCGCCCGGCATGCGCCTCGACCACCCGGCCGCCCTCGAAGCGCAGCTCGAAGTCGTCGACGACGGTGCCGCCGCTGGCGAGCGGCATGCTGGCGCGCACCACGCCGTCGATGCGGTCGCGGTGCGGTGCGGTGAAGACCTCCTCGGTGGGCATGTTCGGCACGAACACCACCCCGTCACGGGTCTGGGCGGCGCCGCCCTCCCACACGTGCCCCTCGGCGAGCCCGACGCGCAGGTCGGTGCCGGACCCCCGGAAACGCAGGGCGGCGTAGCGCCGCTCGTTGAGCCTGGCCGCGGCCGCGTGCAGGTGGCTGGAGTGCTCCTTCCAGGCCGCGACGGCGTCGGGGAGATCGACACGCGTGGCGGCGAAGATCGCCTCCCACAGTCGCGTCACCGCCTGCTCGTCGGGCACGCCCGGCGTCACCTTGCGCGCCCATGCCAGGCCGGGGTAGGCGGCCACGCACCAGGCCGCACCGTTGCTCATGTGGATGGCCTGCACCGGCCGGTTGGCCTGCTGCCAGACGCGGACGAAGGTGGCCCAGCGCTGCGGGTCGGTGCCGGCGAGGAGGTCGGGATCCCCCGCAAGGATGCTCAGCGCGGCGAAGCCCTCCTCGATCATGGCCAGCGAGCCGTCGGCGCGCCACTGCGGCACGCGCTCGAAGCTCCCCTCCGGACCGAGCTCGAAGCGCGCCCTCGTGACGGCGTCGTCGCTCCACATCACCTCCACGAGGGGCGCGCCGAGGCGGTAGGCGCTGACGGCCAGCCGCCGCACGAGCGGCGCCGCCTCCACGTCCGCGTGCACCAGCAGCCCCTGCCCGGGCCGCAGGTTCACGCCCACCCTGAGGAGGAGCTCGGCGTACGTGTCGAGGCGGGAGGCGAGGTCGTCTGGAAGGTTCGCGTCTTGGCCGGTGCGTGCGGTTTCGGTCATGGTGCGGCGATGCTACCAGCCCCGCCGGCGGTCTTCATCGTGCCACGGCCTACCACGCCGCGCGCCCCGCGTGCTCGCGCGCGACACCGGCCACCCCGGCGCGGTCCAGCACGCCGCGCTCACTGACGATGCCGTCGACCAGCTCTGCGGGCGTGCGCTCGAACAGCGGTGCGCGGCGCTGCGCGCGGCCGCCGCCCGGGCCCGCCTCCTCCTCTGCCCCCGCCTCCTCCTGCGCCGCCGACCACGACGACCCCGAGGCGGCGATCTTGTCCGTGGCGGCTGCGGCCAGCACCCGCACGCCGGCCGCACGCGCGGCCAGGGCCGCCGGACGCGTGCCGACCTTGTTGACCAGCGCACCGTCCTCCATCACGGCATCGGCCCCGAGCAGCACCAGCTCGGCCTGCTCGGCCTCGAGCGCCCACGCGACCGCCGCATCCGGAACGACCACCACCGACAGCCCCGCCTCCGCCAGCCGGCCTGCCAGCGCCCGCCCTTCGGCACCCGGCCGGGACTCGCACACGATGACGCGGGCCGGGGCCGGGGACGCCGTCAACAGACCGTCGGCCACCGTGCCCGACGACGACAGCGTCAGCACGCGCCTGCCGGCCACCAGTCGGGCCGTCTCCCGGGCGGCGCCCTCGTCGGCGTCGATGGCGGCGCGCAGAGCCGCCTCGGCCGCCTGCAGCACGCGCTGCGGCGTGCCGGGCGCGGCATCGGCGGCGGCGGCGTCGCGGCCGGGCTCGAGCGCGGCGGCCATGGCGCGGTTCACGCGGTTGCGCACGGCCGTCATGGCGGGCCTCGCCGCCGCCAGGTCGCGGGCCAGCGCCAGCAGCTCCCGGCGCGCCGCCACCGCGCCGTCCTGCGCCTCGGCGGCGCGCGCCGCCGCTCGGTCACGCAGCGCCTCCACCGCCCGCAACGACAGCCACGCCGAGCCGTGCTCGCGATCGGCACGCAGGTCCTCGACGGTGGGCGCGACCCGTTCGTACGAGGTCCACAGCCGCGCCACCGTGTCGCGGGTCAGGATCTCCGCGGGAGACACCCACACCCCCTCCTCCGCCTCCCAGTCGAGCTGCGCCTCGCGGCTGGCGGCGTCGAACAGGAAGGGGTTGACCCGCCAGTGGCGCCCCTCCTGAGGGTCCTCGAACGCGAACGGCTCGCCCTGCTTCACCAGGCTGACGGCGGCTTCCAGCCCCGTCTCCTCGGTGATCTCGCGCCACGCGTCCTCCAGCGGGTCGCCTTCGGCGAAGCCCGAAATCGCACCCCAGCGTCCGCGGTAGCTACCGACGCGCCCGCTGCGGCGCACCAGCAGCACGTCGCCGCGATGTCGCAAGAAGCAGGTCACGACCTCGTCGACCACGGGCGGCTCACTTGCAGCGGCCGGTTGGTGCGTGTCTCGCCGATCGGCCATGCCTGATTCTAGCCGCCGGCCACCGCCGTCCTCGCGGCCCGCGAATGCCGTCCGGCTCGAGCCAAGCGGGCCCATGCACGCCGGCGCGGTCCGGGAGGCCGTACAAAGCGGCGAGGCCCTGCGAGGCCTCCACAACTTGGCATCCTTCGGGGCAGGGTGGAATTCCCGACCGGCGGTGAGGCCGTAAACGCGTCGAGGCGCGTCCCGCCATAGTCCGCGAAGCCCGTGCGAGAGCGCGCGCCCGAACCGGTGAGACTCCGGTACCGACGGTAACAGTCCGGATGGGAGAAGGAGGTGATCGCGCCGCGGCGGCGAGCCGGGCGTGCGTCAGGTGTTGAGATTCACGTCGAACAACCAGCGGCCGGGTGTGCCGGCGGGCCGGCAGGCACGGTCGTGAGCGTCGGCAGCGCCGACGAGCGTTTCATGGACCGGGCCCTGACGCTGGCGGAGAACGGCCGCGGCCGCGTGTCCCCCAACCCGCTGGTGGGGTGCGTGCTGGTGGTGGACGGTGCCGTGGTCGGCGAAGGCTGGCACCACCGTGCGGGCCTGCCGCACGCCGAGGTGGAAGCGCTGCGCGCGGCCGGGGAGCGGGCACGCGGAGCGACGGCCTACGTCACGCTGGAACCGTGCAACCACCATGGCCGCACGCCGCCATGCACGGAGGCGCTGCTGGACGCGGGCGTGGCGCGCGTCGTCATCGCCAGCCCGGACCCGAACCCGATCACCGACGGTGCCGGCGTGCGCCGGCTTGAAGAAGGCGGGGCGACGGTCACGGTGGGGGTGCGGGAGGACGAGGCCGCCGCTCAGAACGAGGTGTTCTTCACCGTGCAGCGCGAGCGCCGACCGTTCGTGCTGTACAAGACCGCCATGACCCTCGACGGCAAGCTCGCCACGCGCACCGGGCAGTCGCGCTGGATCACCGGGGAGGCGGCGCGCACGCGCGTACACCGCTGGCGCAACGAGCTCGACGCCATCGCGGTCGGCATCAATACCGTCCTGCTGGACGACCCCCGGCTCGACGGCGACGGCTTCGTGCGGCGGGTCGACAGCGCCCGCCTGCCCACGCCCTGGGCGGAGTTCACGATCCACGGCTACCAGGACGACCTGAACGACAACGAGCACGTGGCGCTCGTCCTCGGCGACGTGTCGGGCGACGAGCCGGTGCTGGCGCGCATGCACTCCGAGTGTCTGACGGGAGACGCGCTCCACAGCCTGCGCTGCCACTGCGGTTCCCAGCGCGACGCCGCCCTGAAGGCGATCGCGGATGCGGGGCGCGGCGTGCTGGTGTATCTGCGCCAGGAGGGGCGCGGCATCGGCCTGCTCAACAAGATCCGGGCCTACCGCCTGCAAGACGAGGGCGCCGACACGGTGGAAGCCAACCAGCGACTCGGCTTCGCCCCGGACCTGCGCGACTACGGCATCGCTGCGCAGATCCTGGCCGACCTGGGCGTGCACAAGCTGAGGCTGCTGACCAACAACCCGCGCAAGGTGGCCGCGCTCAAGGGCTAAAGCCTGGAGATCGTCGAGCGCGTGCCGCTCCATGCCGGCCAGAACCCGTACAACGAGCGCTACCTGAACACCAAGATCGCGAAGCTCGGCCACCTGGCCGACTGAGCGCTCGGCGCGCCGCTCGCTTGGACCGTCGCGGGACCCGCACGCGCGGACGCGGACGGCGGGATCGCCATGGGGGCTTGTGGGACTTCGGCGGACGCCGCGGGCGCTCCGAGTGTGCTTCACTCTAGTCAGAGGAGACGTCTTGTCTTCGAGCTCGGGCCTCGTGTGGGGAGACGGCGCGAGGCCCAGACTCTGCGCACCGGGGCGCAGCCTCCGGACCTGTAGGTGGCCATGGCGCAGTTCCAGGACCGACGCGACGCGGGGAGACGGCTCGCTGGAGTTCCGCG
>CAYOXR010000010.1:0-4594 GCA_964407955.1 uncultured bacterium
CGACCGGGTGGCCGCCCTCACCGGGACGGGTGGCTACGCCGACGCCATCGAGCTGCACGAGCGCGCCCTCATCCCGGTCCCCGCCACGGTCGAGCCGACAGAAGCGGCGGTGATCGTTCTGAACTACCTCGTCGCCTACCAGACGCTCCACCGGGTCGCCCGCGTCGCCGCCGGCGATTCCATCCTCGTCGTCGGTGCCAGCGGCGGCATCGGCACGGCCTTGCTCGACCTCGGCAGGTACGCCGGGCTCCGGATGGTGGGGCTGGCGTCGCCCCGGAAGCACGTCGTCGTCGAGCACTTCGGCGCCGCGCCCGTGGACTACCACCGCCCGGATCTACGCGACCGCTTGCACTGGCTCGAGCCCACCGGCTTCCACGCCGTGCTCGACGGCGTCGGCGGCACGAGCATCGACCTCGGGCTCGCGCTGCTGCGCCGCAATGGCATCCTCGTCAGCTATGCCAATCCAGGCAGTTTCCGGGGTCTGGTCGCCCTTCTCGCCAAGCTGGTCGTCGTGAACCTGCTGTCCAAGGGGAAGGCGCTGAAGGTGTACGGCACGACCGCGACGTTCGCGAACCGCCGGCCGTTGTTCGACGACTGGGCGACCCTCTTCGACCTGCTTGCCAGAGGCGCGATCCACCCGGTCATCCACGACGTCTTCGCCCTGAGCGACGCCGCCGAGGCGAACGCCATGCTCGAAGCCGGCGTCGTCAGCGGGAACCTCGTCCTTCGCACCCCCTATGGAGAGAAGGAACGGCGGCAACGTGAGCGAGAGCACGATGCCAGCCAAGTGAAGGCCAGGGAAGGGAGCGTACGATGAACTCCAGGACCCGTCCACGTGAGATCCCCGTCGGACGCCCGAGGCGCCGAGTGGAGCCCGGCCTCGCAACGGCTGCCCGTCTATGGGGCGGGCTCGCCGGCATCGGCGGGCTCGTTCACGGTGTCGGCGAGCTGGTGCAGGGCAACGTCGCCACCACGTCGCTGTTCATCGCCTCCTGGACGACCGGCCCCATCGCCGACAACCTCGGTGGCGAACCCGGCCTCACCGTCGTCCCGAGCCTGCTCGTCAGCGGCATCCTCACGGTGGCGCTCGCCTCGGCGCTCATCGTCCTCGCCGTCGTGCGCGTGGCAGGGGGGCGCTTCGGGTGGGCGTTGATCGCCCTCTCCGCAGGCATGCTCCTCGTCGGCGGCGGCGTCGGACCGCCCGCGATCGGCCTGTGCGCCGGCGGCGCCGCGCTCGCCGCCCGCCGCGCGCGGGCGAGCGGGGGGCGGCAGGCGCGTAGCGCGCTGTGGCCCTGGCTCTTCTGGCTCTCGCTCGCCGACATCCTCTTCCTCGTCTTCGGCTCGCTCATCGCCGCCTTCGTCTTCGACATCGACGTGTCGAGCGCCTTCGTGTACGCGTTCCTCGCCTCGGTGGTGCTGCTGCCGATCACCATCCTGACGGGCGAGCGTCCGAGCACGAAAGGATCCTCGACGTGAAGCCGTTCTTCGCATTTCTCGAGCGGCACGCGGTGTCGGCGTACGTGGTGCTGACGGTCCTGATCTCCTGGGGCTGCCTCGCGCTGGCTCTGGGGCCGCACGCCTTCCCGGCGACGGCCGAGCAGCTACAGTCGGTCACGGCAGGGCTGGCGATCCTGGCGGGGCCGGCGTTGGCTGCGCTGTTGCTCACAGGCATCCTCGACGGAGCACACGGTTACCGCAGCCTACGCTCCCGCCTGTTGCGCTGGCGCGTACCCCTCGGCTGGTACGCCATCGGCATCCTTGCCGCGCCGGTTGTGGCATCCGTCGCCTCCTTCGGGCTGCGGCTGTTCGCTCCAAGGTACCTCCCGGCCATCGTCACCTCCGGCGACAAGGGCGGCCTCATCGCGACCGCCATCGCCTCGAGCATCATGATCGGGCTCTTCGAGGAGCTCGGCTGGACGGGCTTCGCCGTTCCTCGCCTGCGCCGGCGCCATGACGTGCTCAGCACAGGGTTGCTCCTCGGTCTGGTGTGGGGCGCCTGGCACTTCCCGCTGTTCTGGGAGGGGGGCACCTTCGCCACGTCGCTTGGCCTTGCTCTCCTGCTCGTCAGGCTGTTCTCCTGGCTTCCGCCGTTCCGCACGCTCATGGTCTGGGTCCACGACCGCACCGACAGCCTCCTGGTCGTCGTGCTGATGCACGTGAGCCTCGTGATGAGCACCCTCCTGCTGCAGCCGGCCGTGACCGGGACCAGCCTGTTGGTCTACATCCTCGTCTGGGCGGCCGTTCTGTGGGCGGCGTCCCTCGCCGTCACCGCCGCGGCGGCAGGGCGGGAACCCGCTCGCAAGGCCCGGCAGGGCGCCGCGTAGGCGCTTCGCGGCAGCGCGCGTCGTCCCTGAGGCGGCGCGAGAGAAGCGTGGTCGAGCCGAGAGGGCCCGAACGGTCGGCATGCCTGTTCGGGCTCTCTCGGAACCGACGCCTCTTCTTGCGGGGACCCGCCGGCGCGTCACGCTCCTGCGTGGAGTGCAGGACCGCCCCTGGCTATCGCCGGTGCCGTCCGGCGCGGCGCCGGATCACGCTCGCCGAGATGCGCTCGCGGCGCGACGACCTACTCGCCAGGTCCCGCCGCGGCCGATGCGTTCGCCAGGCTGACGTCGCTCGAACAATGCGTGCCAACTGCTCTGGTACAGGCTCGGCTTCATCGTCGCCTCCTCTACCTGACAGCCTGACGGGCCCCAACTCGAATCGGAATAGCCGGAATCGAGGTGGGGCGTCCGCACGACCGAGTCCGCACTGGAACCGGTCGCGGGCGCCACGCGTAGAGGAAAGAAGGGCCCGGGCAGCCCCGGACGCAGCTTCGCGCCTCGTCAGGTGACGGGCGCCAGCCCCACGCCGACCCAGTAGGTTCCCGCGCCGTGCTCGCCCTGGTAGCGCTGCACCAGCTCGATCAGCTCGCGTTGGAGCTCCTTGGCCTTCGTGAAGTCGAGTCGCAGCGGCACGTAGCCGAGGTAGACGGGCGGGGCGTCGGCTTGCAGGATGCGCTCGATGATGCGATCCGCAGGCTCGCCCGGCCTGGTCAGCGGGATGACGGAGATGTGCCCCCTGTCGTCGAGCTCGAAGGTGTACCCCCAGTCGTGCACGTCCCAGGTCGTGTCGCTGACCGCGTGCGCCAGGCCACGCAGCAACCCCGTCTGCAGGGGCCGGGTCATCACGTCGAACATCTCCGCGAGGTCGGCCTCCTCCAGGACGGCGAAGGGCAGGAAGAAGCGGGTCGGTGCGCGGTAGCGCCGCACGGGCCTGCCGGCTCGCCGCCGCTCGCCGATGGGATAGACCAGCCCCAGCCTGAGCATGCGCTGCACGCGGTAGGCCATGTCCTTCACCGGCACGCCGAGCATGTCGGCCGCCTCGGTGGTGCTGCAATCGCCGCGCATGAACGGTTCGAGGTAGGCGCGGCGATCGTGGTCGATCAGGATCTGAGTGGCGGCGGCATCCGTGACGATCGGCGGCGGGCCCGTCGTGCCTTCTTCCGAGCTGTTCATGTCACGTAGCGTAGCGTAGCGCCCCGGGGGGCCGCACGGCGCCGTGGTCCGTCAGCGCTTGGCTCGGCGGGACCGGCGAGCAGCTTGCCCCAGGCCGCCGCGCCTACGGGTGTCTAAGGAATCGCAGATAGAAGGCGAGAAACACCAGGACGATGCCGATGTTCACGAGCAGCCGTTCCAAGGTGTGATGCCTGAAGAACAGGAGGTCTACCCCGACGACAACGACGATCATGGCCACCAGGTATGGCACCCAACCAGTCGGCCTCGTCATGCTTGGTCACCCGCTCGAGCGTACTCCCAGCCTGTGGGCGCCGTGGCTGGGCGCCGTCATCCAAGACACCGCCGCGCCCTCGCTTCCCGCTAGGCCGAAAGGGCCCACCACAGCACGCCGCCGAACACGAGCACGCCGGCACCCGCCGTCATCGCGAACAACCGGCGAAGCCGCGGCGTCATGGTCGAGAGCCGGGGGGCCGCCAGCGCCAGCACGACCGCGAGGACCACCGCGTACAGGATGAGGAACATCGTCATCGTGCCACTCCCTTGGGGTTTGCCGACGGTCCGAGGCGTGGTCCCGCAGCGCGACGCGGAGAAAGGCGCGCGAAGCGGCACTACATGAGCCGGCTTCCCTGCGCGGGGAAGTGCCGACCCATCGCACCAACCATGCTGGGCCACCCCGTCGAAGGCCAGGGGCAATCGTCCTGACCACAACCTCATACGCACCGGTGCCGGTGACGCCGGTGCAGTGGAGCGCTGCTCAGCGGCCGAGCCTTGAGCGGGAGAAGGCCTTCTCCAGGTTCTGCGTTGCCCTCAACTCGACGATCCGGGAGACGAGCTTGAGCGGGAGCGGCCGGTCGAGGGGGAACTGCGCCGAGCCTTTGCCCTGTTTGTAGCTCGCCAGCTCCTTGGAGAAGGCCTCGACGCCTGAGGGCACAGGGTAGAAGACGATGTGATCGCCGAAGGCCCCGAAGTGGACGAGATTGCCAGTCTTTGCGAAGCCGGCTACCACCAGGACAACCTCGCAGCAGTGCTGGACACGATCAAGGCCAGTGCTTTCCAAAACACTGCCAGATTGTACGCCAACCGGGAAATATTCTTTATAA
>CAYOXR010000011.1:0-7219 GCA_964407955.1 uncultured bacterium
GATGATCCGCTTCATCCCCGGCGATGCCGTGGAGATCATGCTGGGCGCCAACACCGACATCACCCCCGCCCGGGTGGAGGCGCTCCGGCACAGCCTGGGCCTCGACCTGCCCATCCACGTGCAGTACTGGCACTGGCTCACCGGCGTCCTGCACGGCAACCTCGGGACCAGCATCTGGACCGGCCGGCCGGTCAGCCAGGAGATCATGGCGCGCCTGCCGGCCACGCTCGAGATCACCCTGCTGGCGCTGCTGCTGGCGCTCGTGCTGTCGCTACCGCTGGGCGTGCTGGCCGCCCGCGCGCGCGGCTCCACCGGGGACCTCGTGGTGCGCGTGCTGTCCATCGTCGGACTGACCCTGCCAACGTTCTGGGTGGGCGTGCTGATGCTGCTGGTGTTCTCCCTGTACCTGCCCGGCTGGCCGGCGATCGGCTACGTGCCCCTGACGGAGCATCCTCTGGGCAACCTGGCGCGCATGGCGCTGCCCGTCATCGCCGTTTCCCTGCCGATCATCGCCGGCTTGACCCGCATCCTGCGCTCGAGCCTGCTCGAGGTGCTGGGGAGCGACTACGTCCGAACCGCTCGCTCCAAGGGGCTCGACGAGCGCCTGGTGCTGTACAAGCACGCCCTTCGCAACGCCCTCATCCCCATGGTCACGGTGATCGGGGTGCAGCTCGGCTACCTGCTGTCTGGCGTGGTGGTCATCGAGCAGGTCTTCGCCATCCCCGGCGTGGGACGGCTCATCATCGGCGCCATCAACCAGCGCAACTACCCGCTCATCCAAGGCGTGGTGCTGGTGGTGACGGCCGTGTTCGTGGTCGTGAACCTGCTGGTCGACCTGGCCTACGCCTGGATCGATCCGCGCGTGGAGTACACGTGATGGCACAGGTGCGCGACTTCTTCAGGCGGCTGGCCCGCAACCCCGTGGGCATGCTGGGGCTGGTGCTGGCCTCGCTGGTGGCCTTCGCCGCCGTGTTCGGGCCGCTGGTCACGCCCGTCAACCCGCTCCACCAGAGCGTGCTGGCCCGCTTCCAGGGACCGAGCTGGCACCATCTGCTCGGCACCGACAACTTCGGTCGCGACACGCTGGCGCGTATCCTCTACGGCTACCGCGTGTCGGTGGCGGTGTCGTTCGGGGCGGTCGCCATCTCGTCGGTGGTGGGCTCGGCGATCGGTTTGCTGGCCGCCTACTACGGCGCCTGGGTCGACCGCCTGCTGATGCGGCTCATGGACATCCTGCTCGCTTTTCCCATCATCCTGCTGGCCATCGCGGTGCTGGCGGTGCTCGGCCCGGGCGGCTTCAACACCGCCCTCGCCATCGGCATCGTGTACACGCCGATCTTCGCGCGCCTGGCGCGCGGGCCGGCGCTGACGGTGCTGGAGTGGGACTACGTGTCGGCCGCGCGAGCCGTCGGCGCCGGCGGCGCGCGCGTCGTCGTGCGCCACGTGCTCCCCAACATCTTCGCGCCCATCCTGGTGCAGACCACGCTGTCGCTGTCCACCGCCATCCTGGTCGAGGCGAGCCTCAGCTTCCTGGGGTTGGGCACGCAGCCGCCCACCCCCTCGCTGGGGCTGATGCTGTCGCAAAGCCGCGATTACATGCTCATCTCGCCGTGGGTGTCCATCTTCTCCGGCCTGGCCATCCTGCTGGCGTCGCTGGGCTTCAATTTGTTCGGGGACGGCTTGCGGGACCTGCTGGACCCGGCCCTGCGTGGCAGGGACGCATGAGCCGACGGCTCCGCTCCTAGGCAGAGCGCCGCGCCGCAACGAGCTTCCGGATGTAGGCCGCCACGCGCTTCCACTCCTCTTGCGTGAGCTGCTGCTCCAGCAACGGGTGGGCCTTCGGCGAAAGCCGAGCCCGCGCCGCGGCGAGCTGCGCCTCGTCCAGGTAGCCGGCAAGCTCCATCAAGCGCATGTAGGGCACGTCGAGCACGCCCGCGAGCCGGGCGAGGATGCGCGGCGACGGGTTGTCGACGATGCCCCGCTCGAGCTTGTGGAGGTAGGCCGCCGAGATCCGCGCCGGCTCCGCAGCGGCCGCAAGCGACAGCCCCTGCTCCTTGCGACCGGCGCGAAGGGCCGAACCGAGCTCTGCGAGCATGCCTCATGCTAGCAGCGTGGCGCCAGGCCATCAACTATAGTTGACGCGCCCCCGGTTCCGAGGGCGGCCGTCACCCCGGGCCGCCCGGCATCACCTCGAGGGCGCCACCGGCCGCCACGCGCACCACGCTGCCGAGCTCTGCGCAGGCCGCCGTGAAGCGCTCCCCGATCCACGCCCGCGCCTCGCCCTGCGCGGGCACCGTGCGCGCGTAGCGCAGCTCGATGGGATGGGCACGCACCGCCGCCACCCGGCCCGGCTCGAGCTCCAGCTCGTACAGGAGCTGCCGGTCGTTGCGGAACTCGGGCTCGAGCGCGTAGTCGTCGATGAGGCTGCCGCTGCCGTAGACGACCGCGGCGGAGCGGCCGCACTCCACCCCCTGCAGGTGGTGGGGGCTGTGACCCCACACCACCCGGGCGCCGGCCGCCAGCAGTCGCCGCGCCAGCGCCCGCGTGTCCCGCGTGATGTGCCGCACCCAGTTGGCTTGCCAGTGCAGCGCCACCACCACGTGGTCCACCCGACCGGACAGCTCCGTCACGCTGCCGACCAGCCGCTCCACGCCGGCGACGTCCAGGTAGGCGATGCCGGGGCGGTCCCGGCCGGCCGCGAAGTCGGCCTGGTGATCGCACGCCGCGATGACGCCCAGGCGCGCGCCGGCCCGCTCCAGTCGCGCCGGCGTCCAGGCGGCGTCGGCATCCTCGCCCGCCCCCACCGCGACGATGCCGGCCGCCGTCAGGTGCGCCAGCGTCTCGTCCAGACCGGTCGCGCCGGCGTCCATGGCGTGGTTGTTGGCCATCGATACCAGATCGACGCCCACATGCGTCAGGGCCTGCAGCGCCGCCGGCCGGGCGCGGAACAAGAACGCCTTGGCGGGCCCCCGGTAGCGCGCGGCCGGCCCGGCCACCGCGCACTCCAGGTTGACGAAGAGCGCGTCCTTACCCGCCAGCAACGGCCTCAGCTCACCCAGGCCGGTCGCCGCGCCGGCCTCCGCCAGACGCGTGTCCACCCCGCGCCCGAGCATGGCGTCGCCTCCCAGGAACAGCCGCATGATCCATGCTAGCGAGCCGACCGGCAGCGGTAGCATCGAGCATCGGCGCGCCGGGTCGTCGGCAGCGAGAGGGCGGCTTCACGCCGTTTCCGCCTCGCGTCGCGGCAGCGCACCTGGCGCCGCCTGAGTGCCGGCGCCGGAAAGGACCCGTCATGGCCGTCTTCGACCTGCCGCTCGAGGAGCTCGAGCGTTACCTGCCGCCGCTCACCGCCCCCGACGACTTCGACACCTTCTGGCAGACGACCCTCGCCGACGCCGAGGCGCGCGCCTGGCAGCCGCGCTTCGAACCGGTCGATAGCGGTCTCGCCACCGTCGAGGCCTTCGACGTGACCTTCTCGGGCTACGCGGGCCAGCCCGTGCGCGCCTGGCTGTTGCTGCCGGCGCATCGTGACGGGCCGCTGCCGGCTGTGGCCCAGTTCATCGGCTACGGCGGCGGCCGCGGCTTCCCGATCGACTGGCTGCTTTGGCCCAGCGCCGGCTACGCCACGCTGGTGATGGACACGCGCGGTCAGGGCAGCACCTGGCTCAAGGGCGACACCCCCGATGCCGGCGCCGGCGCGGCGGGGCCGCACCACCCGGGCTTCATGACGCTCGGCGTCCTCGACCCGGAGACCTACTACTACCGGCGGGTGTTCACCGACGCGGTGCGCGCGCTCGCCACGCTGCGCGCCCACGAGGCCGTCGACGCCGGCCGCGTCGTCGCCACCGGCGTCAGCCAGGGCGGCGGCATCTCCCTCGCGCTGGCCGGCCTCGTGCCGGACCTGCCGCTGGCCATGCCCGACGTACCGTTCCTGTGCCACTTCGAGCGCGCGGCCGAGCTCACCGACGAGCTGCCCTACGCGGAGATCGCGCGCTATTGCAAGGTCCATCGCGACGAGGTCGACACGGTGTTCGCCACCCTCGCCTACTTCGACGGCATGAACTTCGCGGCACGCGCCTCGGCGCGGGCGCTGTTCTCGGCCGGGCTCATGGACCTGATCGCGCCCCCTTCCACGGTCTACGCCGCCTACAACCACTACGCCGGTCCGAAGTCGCTGGCGCTCTACCACTACAACCAGCACGACGCCGGCGGGAGCCACCAGCAGCTGCGCCAGCTGCGCTTCGTGGCCGAGTCGTTGGGCGGCGGCTGAGCGGCAGGCGGTGGCTGAACGGCAAGCGCCGGGGCGCGTCCTGGCGGCGGGGCGGCGCGGCGGCGGCCGCCCGCGAATTGGTATGCTAGTGGCATGGGCACCAACGCGGCTGCGGCGCCGGCGAGCGGGCCATGAGCTTCGCTCCCGCCATCGACAAGGCGCTGCCCACGCCCGCCTACCTGCAGCTCCGGCAAGCGCTGCGGCAGGCGATCGAGGACGGCTCGCTGCGTCCCGGACGCGCGCTGCCGAGCGAGCGCGAGCTCGCCCAGCGGCTCGGCCTGTCGCGGATGACGGTCAGGCGCGCCTTCGAGGAGCTCGAGCGCGGCGGCCTGCTGGAGCAGCGCCAGGGCTCCGGCACGTACGTGCGCGCCCACCCGCTGGAGCAGGTGCTGGACCGCGTGATCGGCTTCACCGACGAAGCCCGCGGCCTCGGCTTCCAACCCGGCGCGGAGCTCCTGGAGAGCGGCTTCGTGCCCGCCGACCGCGAGGTGCAGGCCGCCCTCGAGGTCGCCGAGGGGACCAGCGTGCTGCGCATCGTGCGCCTGCGCTCGGCCGACGCCACGCCCCTGGCGGTGCAAGCCGCCCACCTCGCGCCGCACGTGGCGAGCCTGTCGCTGGAGGACCTCGCCCGCACCGGCAGCCTGTACCGGTCTCTCGAAGCGGCGTTCGGCATCCGCCCCGCACGCGCCCGGCAAACGGTCGGCGCGCGCCTGCCCAGCGCCAGGGAACGCGGGCTGCTGCACATCGCCCGGGAGGTGCCGGTGCTCGAGCTGGAGCGCACCACCTACGCCGCCGACGGCCGCCCGTTCGAGTTCGTGCGCAGCGCCTACCGCGGCGACCTCTACCGCATGGCGTTGAACCTGCGCTCTGCCGAGCCGTGAACCCGCCGACCCGCCCGCAGGACCGGAAGCGCGCGCTATGACGACCGAAGCAACCGACCCCGCCTTCGTCGACCTCGATGCCTGGCCGCTGGAGCGCATCCTCGACGCCGTCGTGGAGCGCAGCCGTCACGCCGTCGACGCCGTGACGCAGGCGCGGGCCGCGCTCGAGCGGGCCGCGACCGGCATCGAAGTGCGCCTGGCAAACGGCGGCCGGCTGGTGTACGTCGGCGCCGGCACCTCGGGACGGATCGCGCTACAGGACGCCGCCGAGCTGCCACCCACCTTCGGCTTCGAGCGCACCGTGGTGCTGATGGCCGGCGGCGGACGTGCCGGCGAGCGCGCCGTGGAGAACGCCGAGGACGACGCGGATGCGGCCGAGCGCGACGTGGCGGACGCGGAGGTGACGTCGCGCGATTCGGTCATCGCCATTTCCGCCAGCGGCCGTACGCCGTACACGCTGGCCGGTGTGCGCGCGGCGCGCGCCCGAGGCGCGTTCACCGTTGGCATCGCCAACAACCCGGGAGCGCCGCTGCTCGGCGCCGCGGAGGTGGGGGTGCTGCTCGACACGGGGCCGGAGGTGCTGGCGGGGTCGACGCGGCTGGCCGCCGGCACGGCGCACAAGACCGCCCTGAACGCGCTCTCCACGGCAGTACTGGTGCGTGCCGGCGGCGCCTACCACAACCTCATGGTGGGCATGCGCGCGACCAACGACAAGCTCCGCAAACGGGCAGTGCAGATGGTGGCCGACGCCGCGGGCTCGAGCCTCCCCGCCGCCGAGGCGGCGCTCCGCAGCGCCGATTGGGCCGTGCGCGAGGCCATCGTCATGCTCGTGGCGGACGTCGATGTCGACGCCGCCCGGGCCCTGCTGGCGCGGAGCGGCCAGCGCGTGCGCGAGGCGCTGCGGCTGGCGGGCGAGGCGCGCTGAGCACGGGCGGGCAACGCCCCGCCCGCCGGCACCGGAGGGAGCATGAGCCACTTCGAGCATGAGATCCACGAGCAACCCGAGGTGCTGGCGCGCATCCTGCGCGACCCCGCGGTGCCGGCGCTCGCCGGGGAGCTGCGCGCGCGCCGGGTGCCGCTCATCGCCACGCTGGCCCGCGGCTCCTCGGACAACGCCGTCACCTTCTTCGCCTACCTGGCCGGCATGACGCTGGGCCTGCCGGTAGCGAGTGTGCCGCCCTCGCTGCTGACGCTCTACGGCGCCACGCCGCGCCTCACCGGTGCGCTCGGCATCGGGGTGAGCCAGTCGGGCGAGAGCACCGACGTCGTCGAGGGGCTCGCCGCCCTGCGGCGCGCCGGCGCGCTGACGCTGGCCGTCACCAATGACGCCGGCAGCCGCCTCGCCACGGCCGCCGATCACACCCTGGCCCAGCACGCGGGGGTGGAGCGCGCCGTGGCCGCCAGCAAGACCTTGACAAGCCAGATGATGGTGCTGGCCAGGCTGGCCGCGGAGTGGGCAGACGACGACGGCCTGCGCGCCGCGCTGAGCGCCGTGCCGGCGGCGCTGAACGCGCTCTTCGCCGACGTCGACGCCGTCGGGCGGGCCGCGCTGAGGCTCACCCATGCCGGCGCTCTGACCGTGCTGGGACGCGGCCTGTCGTTCGCCGCGGCCCTGGAGACTGCGCTGAAGCTCAAGGAGACGGCCTACCTCGACGCCCAGGCCTACTCCAGCGCCGAGTTCCAGCACGGACCGATCGCGGTGGTGGCTCCCGGCGACCCGCTGCTGCTGCTCGCCACCGAGGATGCCAGCCTGGCCGGCAACCTGGCGGTCGCCCGGCGCCTGCGGGAGGCCGGCGCCGACCTCAGCGTGATCGCCGCCGCGCCCGCCCTGCTGGAGCAGGCCACCGCGGCCGTGCCACTGCCGCAGGGCTTGCACCAGGTCACGGCCGGCTTCGTGCTGGTGGTGGCGGGGCAGCTGCTGGCCGAGCGCCTGGCGACCTCGCGCGGCATCGATCCCGACACGCCCAGGTTGCTCGCGAAGATCACCCGCACCCGCTGAGGGCGGGGCTGGCCACGCGCAGGCCAGGGCACGGCGCGGGTGGATCGTCTTCGGGGGGGTCGTCTTCGG
>CAYOXR010000012.1:0-3439 GCA_964407955.1 uncultured bacterium
AGGCGACATCGGAGGACGCAGACCTGTTCGAGGGCCGCGAGCGGGCGACCGGCGAACGGAAGTGGACCGCCACGCGCGTCGACCTCGTGTTCGGCTCCAATTCGCAGCTCCGCGCCATCGCGGAGGTCTACGCTCAGGACGATGCCAAGGAGAAGTTCGTGCGGGACTTCGTGGCGGCCTGGGCCAAGGTGATGAACGCGGACCGCTTCGACCTGCCCTGAGCTCGACCGAGTGGTCTGTGCATCGCGCCATGGAGCGGGCGATGCATGCCGGGAAAGCCCCACGACTGCGTGGGGACTGTGGGGAGCAGGTGGCTGCCGCCAGGCCGGGCTGGCGGCAGCCACCGACATGTGTGCCCTGGAGGGCGCCGCATGGCCCGGTCGGACACGCCGCACCACTGCCGGGGTCCAATTTCGGAGTGGCCCACGCAGCCTTCGGTAAGGCAATGAAAAACCCCGTCCGAGACGGGGCTTTTCATTGTGGTGCGCCTGCAAGGATTCGAACCCTGGACCTTCTGATCCGTAGTCAGACGCTCTATCCAACTGAGCTACAGGCGCGCGTCCCGAAGAGGGGCGGCTGGGCTGGCGGAGAGGGAGGGATTCGAACCCTCGATGGAGGTTTTGCCCCCATACTCCCTTAGCAGGGGAGCGCCTTCAGCCGCTCGGCCACCTCTCCTGGCATCGCTCCGACCGGACTCTTGGCGGAGGGTGAGGGATTCGAACCCCCGGACGGGTTGCCCCGTCAACGGTTTTCAAGACCGCCGCTTTCAACCACTCAGCCAACCCTCCGGTCAGCGGCAGCTTGCGGCCGAACCCTCCGAAAGGACCTTCCCGTCCGGGACCGGCCGTCCGGTCAGCGCCGGTCAGTATAGCCAGCCACGTGGAGGGGTGTCAACGACCGTTCTTGCGCCCGGGAAGGCGCTCAGGCGACTGCTGCGCCGCCCACTCGAGCTGGCTCAACAGGCCCCTGAGGGCGGCCACCTCGCGCTCGGAGAGCGCCACGCGATCGAACATGCCGCGGTACAGACGCATCACCGCGCGCTCGCGCTGAGCATCGGTGTAGCCGATGGTGTGGAAGGCGCTCGCAAGCTGGCCGTAGAAGCGCTCGAGCTGATCACGAGGCGCCGGCGCGTCCTCCTCGGGCCGGGGGGCGCTTGCCGGCACGGCGTGGGCGCCCGCGAGGTGCACTTCATAGCCGACGAGCAACACCGCCTGAGCAAGGTTCAGCGAGGCGTAGTCGGCGGTCGGGATCGACACATGGCCCTGGCACACGTTGAGCTCCTCGTTGCTGAGGCCGTGGTCCTCCGGCCCGAACAGCACCGCCGCGCCCTCGTGCAGCAGTCGCGTGGCGGCCGCCCGAGGCGTCAGCACAGGCAGCGTGTCGGTCGTGCGGCGCCGCGCGCTGGTCCCGAGCACCAGTTGCCGGTCGGCGATGGCGGTTTCGACGGTGTCGACCACGCGAGCCGCCGCCAGGACGTCCCCGGCGTGCGCTGCGAGCGCCCGCGCGCGGCGATCGATCCTGCAGCGGGGCGCTACCAGCACCAGCTCGTCCAGGCCGAAGTTCTTCATGGCTCGGGCGGCGGCCCCGACGTTGGCGGAGTCCTTGCTGCGGACCAGGACGATGCGTGGCGCGGGCACGCCCCAAGCTATCAGGGAGCGGCCGCCATGGCCCAGGGTGCGCTTCGGGCGCCGCCGCCCGCACCGCAAGGAGCGTCGGTCGGGCCGGGTCCTCCGGGCACCCTGCGTGCTAGCGTCACACATGAAGCTGAGGTTCTTCGAGAAGACCGACGATGCACGCGTGCCGCCCGGTCAGAGCCTGGCGAGGGGCTTCCCGGTGCTGACCTACGGGCCCACCCCCCGCATCGCGAAGGAGCGCGTCGAGCTGCGCGTCAGCGGACTGGCGACGCCGCGCACCTTCGACTGGGAGGCGCTCCTGGCTCTCCCGCAGACGAGCGTCCGGCGCGACTTCCACTGCGTCACCCACTGGTCGAAGCTCGATGTCGGCTGGACCGGGGTGCTCACGACCGACCTCGTGCGAGCGCTGGACGTGGCCGCCGCCGCCAGTCACGTGATGCTGCGTTGCTACGGCGGCTACACCACCAACCTGAGCCTGGAGGACTTCCTCGCTCAAGGGTGCCTGATCGCCCATCGGCTCGAGGGCGAGGACATCCCGGCGGAGCACGGCGGACCGCTCCGCGCCGTCATCCCGCACCTCTACGCCTGGAAGAGCGCCAAGTGGCTCGCAGAGCTGCACTTCATGCGGGAGAACGAACCCGGCTTCTGGGAGCGCAACGGTTACCACATGCGCGGCGACCCTTTCGCCGAAGAGCGCTTCGGCTGAGCCGCCAGCGCGGCGGCACGCTCCCACCCCGCGCAAGCTGGTGAAAGCGCCGGGGACCCGTCCGGTAGCGGCGACGGGCGCCGCTCTTGCGCGGCGCCCGTCGCGAGTCCCTCGAGCGGCCCTGAGCCTCAGGAGCTCAGGCGACCCTCCTTGATGGCGTTGATGTGCCTCGCCAGCCGCGCCTTCTTGCGGGCGGCGGTGTTCTTGTGGAGCACCGAGCCCTTGGCGGCCTTGTCGACGAGGCTCTGCACGACCTTGCGATACTTCTCGGCGGCGTCGAAGTCCCCGCCCTCGGCGGCAGCCAGCGCCTTCTTGGTGAAGGTGCGGATGGTGCTCTTGCGCGCCCGGTTGGCGAGCCGCGCCCGCTCGGACTGGCGATGGTATTTCATCGCGGAAGGGTTCCTGGCCATGCGTCTCCTCGTGTGTCCCCCTGCGCGCCGATCGGCGTGCGGACCTGGTCTAAGCTCGCGGTGCCGGCAACAACGACCCGCCCGGGGGCGAGCCGACAGCCTTCGAATGCTAGCACGCGCCGCGCCCGCTTGACAACGGCCGCGGCCGCACAGCCCCTACGCGTGCGCTACCGAACGCTGGCCGGCCGCCCGACGGCGTAGACTGCCGAGGCTACCCCGCACGGTTAGGACCTTCCTGGCCGGTGGTGAGCCAGGAGGAATCACTTGTGAGCTTCGAGCCCTACCGCTTCGACCGCCGCATCTACGCCGGCGTTCGCGCAGCCGGATACCACACCCCTACACCCATCCAGGAGCGGGCTCTGCCGCCGGCTCTGGCCGGGCGCGACGTGCTCGGGCTGGCGCAGACCGGCACCGGAAAGACCGCCGCGTTCGTCTTGCCGATCCTGCAGCGCCTGCTGACGGGGCCACGCGGCAAGGTGCGCGCGCTGGTCGTTGCCCCGACGCGTGAGCTGGCGGAACAGATCCATCGCGATGTCACCACCCTGGGCAAGACCACCGGCCTGCGCAGCGCCACCGTCTACGGCGGCGTGGGCTTCGCCCAGCAGGAGGCCGCGCGGCGCGGCCGCGCCGACATCGTGGTTGCGTGTCCCGGCCGTTTCCTCGACCACCAGGGCCGCGGCAACATCGAC
>CAYOXR010000013.1:0-2700 GCA_964407955.1 uncultured bacterium
CGGGTCGACCTCACTGGCCGCCTCGGTGATGAGCTTCTGGGCGTTGGGGTCGCAGTAGAAGGAGGTCGCCAGGCCGTTGGGCGGACTCTGCGTGCAGTCGAACTGCTGCATCTGCTGCGAGGCGTCGAGGAACGCCGGCGCCCAGCCGAGCAGGTGCAGCTCGGTGGTGTTCTCGGCCCGCGGCTTGGTGATCGTGGCCACGTAGGTGGGCCAGTCCATGGTGCGGACGTCGATCTTGAAGCCGATCTGGCGGATGTAGTTGGCGATCGCCTGGGCGGCCGGGAAGTCCTGCACGTAGCGGCCCGTCGGCGAGATCATGTGGAGCGTGACCTTGGAGGGGTCGACGCCGGCCTGCGCCAGGAGCTGCTTGGCCTTCTCGGGATCGTAAGGGTAGGCACCGATCTTGGAGTAGCCGAAGATGCTCGGCGCCATGGGGGCGTCCATTGGGTCGGCCGCTCCGAACAGCACGCCCTTGATGATGGCGTTCTTGTCGACCGCGTAGTTCAGCGCCTGCCGCACCAGCTTGTTCTCGAGCACTGGCTTGGTGGTGTTGATGGCGATGAAGATGGTGCGGTCGCTGGGGCCGAACAGAACCTTCACGCGGGGGTTGTTCTGCAGCGCCGGAAGGTCCGAGGTGGGCGGAAGGATGATGAGGTCCACCTGACCCGCAAGCAGCAGGCTCTCACGCGTGGTGGCCTCGGGAACGATCTGGAACACCACCTTGTCGTAGTACGGCTTCTGGCCCCAGTAGCTGTCGTAGCGCGTGACCACGACGTCGGTGCCCTTCTGACGCGAGGTGTAGGTGTACGGGCCGGTGCCGACGGGATGCACGATGTTCTGGTAGCTGTTGCCGTCCTTGTTCACGGCCGCGGGCGAGAGCATGGCCGCCGTCGTCAGCGACATCGCGCCGACCAGCGCCGGCGACGGTGACTTGAGGTTCAGGCGCACGGTGTACGGGTCGACCGCGTCCACCGAGCTGATGACCGTGAGCTGGCCGCGACGCGGGACGCGCACCTTGGGGTCGAGCAGACGGTCGAGGTTCCACTTCACCGCGGTGGCGTTGAAGGGGGTGCCGTCCTGGAAGGTCACGCCGTGGCGCAGATGGAACGTGACGGTCTTGCCGTCGGCGCTCGTGTCCCAGCTCGTCGCCAGATCGGGCACCAGCTTGCCGGACTGGTCGATGGTGACCAGCGGCTGCACCACGTAGTCGAGCACGTTGTCCACGGTCGTGGTCGTGCCCTGGGCGGGATCGAGCGAGTCGGGGTCGACCCCGATGGCGATCCGGAATGTGCTCTGCGCCGCCGCGACCCCGATGAACAAGGCAAGCACGACGGCCACGACGGCTGTCACCGAACGCTTCCGCATGGATATGCACCTCCGTCTGAGGGTGCGGCAACCATACCCCGCACCTCAGACGCTCGCAAGTGGCCGCCAACACCATTGCGCAGCGAGCATGGAGTTGCAGGCAGATGCCCACTGGAACCACCGGCGCTTCGTCGACCGGGCCGGAACGGGAACGCGCAGTGGGGAACGCGCTGCCGGGTAAGCTGGGGGCGTCATGAACGTCGATGCGGCGGCGATGCACGAAGCACCAAGTTGGAGCCGGTCCCTGTGAGAGCGCCCAAGCGCCGCTCGCGCGCGCTGACGGCGGCCGCCGGGGCCGTCGGCCGCTCGCCCGGCAGCGTCATCTACAGCGGGCCGGCCCGCGACGCACCGGTCACCTTCGAGCTCATCAGCTACCAGGACGAGCGCTACGAGGAGCTGCGCGACCTCAGCCTCGAACAGGCGCTCGAGCGTCTGCGCTCGGACGGCGGCGTGCGCTGGCTGAACGTCAACGGCGTGCACCGGGCCGAGCTGGTCGAGCGCATCGGCACCGCCCTGGAGCTGCACCCGCTCACCATGGAGGACATCGTCAGCCTCGGTCAGCGTCCGAAGGTCGAGGACTACGACCGCTACCTCTACATCACCCTGCGCATGCTGGTCTACGGCAGCCACGACGGTTCACCCAGCGTGCAGTCGCTGGTCAACGAGCAACTGAGCCTGGTGCTGCTCAGCGGCATCGTGCTCACCTTCCAGGAGCGGCCCGGGGACGGGTTCGAGCCGGTCCGCGAAAGGCTGCGGCAGGGCAAGGGGCGGATCCGGCGGCTGGGCGCGGACTACCTCGCCTACGCGCTGATGGACGTCATCATCGACAGCTACTTCACGGTGCTCGAAGACTACGGCGACGCCATCGAGGAGCTCGAGGCGGCGATCCTCGAGGACCCGAACACCGACGTGCTGCAGCGAGTCAACCACCTCAAGCGCGAGACGCTGCTGGTGCGCAAGGCGGTGTGGCCGCTGCGCGAGCTCATCGCCGGCGTGGAGCGTGACGAGGGCGAGCTGATGTCGCGCGCCGTGGTGGACTACCTGCGCGACGCCCACGACCACGCCATCCAGGTCATCGACACCGTCGAGACCCTTCGCGACATGCTCACGAACCTGCACGACATGTACCTGTCCGCCCTCAGCTACCGCATGAACGACGTCATGAAGGTGCTGACGATCATCGCCACCATCTTCATCCCGCTCAGCTTCCTGGTGGGGGTGTACGGCATGAACTTCCACCACATGCCGGAGCTGAGCTGGCCGTGGGCCTACCCCGCGATGTGGGGGCTGATGATCGTGCTGGCGCTGGGGATGCTGTTCATCTTCCGCCGGCGC
>CAYOXR010000014.1:0-10110 GCA_964407955.1 uncultured bacterium
GCGCCCTGGAGACGGAAGCGAAGGCGGTCATGGACGAGTACGGCCTGGCGGTGCCCTACAAGTTCGGCACCATGATCGAGGTGCCGCGCGCCGCCCTGACGGCCAGCGAGCTCGCCGAGTCCGCCGAGTTCTTCAGCTTCGGCACCAACGACCTGACGCAGACGACGTTCGGGGTTTCGCGTGACGACGCCGAGAAGGGCTTCCTGGTCTACTATCTCCAGAACGGCATCCTCGAGGAGAACCCCTTCATGACGATCGACGCCCACGGCGTTGGCCGGCTCATCGAGATGGGCACGAAGACCGGGCGCGCAACGCGGCCCGACCTCGAGGTCGGCATCTGCGGCGAGCACGGCGGCGACCCCGCCTCCATCCACCTGTGCCACGAGCTCGGGCTCGACTACGTGAGCTGCTCGCCGTTCCGCGTGCCCATCGCGCGGCTGGCGGCGGCCCATGCCGCGCTCAAGTTCGGGAGTCGCGGCCACGAGGCGAGCCGCCCCGAGCCCGAGGACGCCACGGGCAAGAAGCCGCAGAAGGAGCCCGTCCGGGCCTGAGTCAGGGACCGACCGTCCACGGTGGGAGGGCGCCGACCCGAGTGGCGGCGCCCTCCACGTCTCGTGGCGCGGCCCGGCGGCAACGCGGAGTGCGCCGCACCTACAGGTCCAGCATCATCGCCTCAGGTGTCTCCAGCAGCTCGATCACGCGGCCCGTGAACATGGCCCCCTCGGCGCCGTCGATCAGGCGATGGTCGAACGACAGGCTGAGGTAGAGCATGTCGCGCGCCACGATGCGGTCGTCGTCGAGCACGACGGGCCGGCGCTTGATCGAGTGCACGCCGAGGATGGCAGCCTCGGGCACGTTGATGATCGGGAAGCTGAACAGCCCGCCGAGGCTGCCGATGTTGGTCACCGAGAAGGTTCCGCCGTGGATGTCGTCCTGCGTCAGCTTGCCGTCGCGGGCGGCGGACGCCAGGCGATTGATCTCGGCGGCGAGCTCCAGGATGGTGAGACGGTCCACGCCGTGAACCACCGGCACGGTCAGGCCGGCGTCGGTGGCGACGGCCATGCCGATGTTGAAGTAGTGCTTCCGGACGATCTCGCCCTTCTCCTCGTCGAGGCTGGCGTTGAGCTGAGGAAACGCCTCGAGCGCTGCCACCACGGCCTTCATCACGAACGGCAGGTAGGAAAGGCGCACGCCGCGCGCCTCGGCGATCGGCTTGAGGCGGCGGCGCAGCGCCACCAGCGCGCTGACGTCTGCCTCGTCGACGTGGAGCGTTCGCACCGTCTGCAGGTGCGAGGTGAGCATCTGGTTCGAGATCACCCGCCTGAGGCCGCGCAGCGGGATGCGCTCCTCACGGCCCAGCCCGGAGCGGGGCGCGACGGGCACGGCGGGCGGGCGGCCGGGCACGCCTTGCCGCCGCGCCTGCTCGGCGCGTAGGCGCACGTCGTCGACGCGGATGCGGCCGTTGGGCCCGCTCCCCTCCACGTCGGCGAGGTCGACGCCGAGCTCGCGCGCCAGGCGGCGCGCGGCCGGCACCGCCAGCACGCGGCCGTACGGTCCGCGGGCGGCCGCCGGAGGCGCGGCCACTGCCGCTCCGGCCGGCCGCACCTGCACCGTCACGCCGGTATCCGGCTCGTCGCTGGGCCGGAACAGGCTGAGGTTCGCCCCGTCGTCGTCCTCAGCGACGCCGCCCGGCTCCACGATGGAGCGCTGCTCGGGTGCCGCGGGGCGCTCTCCGCCGGCACCATCGGCGAACAGCGCGATCGGCTCGTTGACCGGCACCACGTCCCCCTCCGCGACGAGCTGCTTCTGCAGCACCCCGGCGTAGGGGCTGGGAAGCTCGACCGTCACCTTGTCCGTCATCACCTCGACGATGGGCTGGTCCTGCTGCACGTCCTCGCCTTCGGACACGAGCCAGCGGACGATCTCGCCCTCAACCACCGACTCGGCCAGCTCGGGAAGCCGAAACTCTCTCGCCATGCACACTCCTCGAAGCCGCGCCGCGCGCGGCCCAGGCCCTGCTCCGCCCGACGCGGTCGCGTGTCGTCACGCTACCAGGGCGGGCCTCACCCCGTCATCGCCGCGGCGCACGTCCACGCCAACGGCCCGCGTCCGTCAGTACTCGAGCACCCGCTTGACGGCCTTCAGGATGCGATTCGGCCCGGGTAGGTAGGCACGGTCCTGCGCGTACGGGTAGGGCGTGTCGAAGCCGGTGACGCGTAGCGGTGGCGCCAGCAGCATATCCAGCGCCTCCTCGGCGATGGTGGCGGCGACCTCGCCCACGAAGCCGGCGCTCCGCGGCGCCTCGCTGACGAGCACCACGCGGCCCACGCGGGCCACACTGTCCAGCACCGTCTCCTTGTCCCACGGCATCAGCGACCTCAGGTCGATGACGTGCGCCGAGACGCCCTGCTCCGCGAGGGCGTCGGCGGCCTTCAGAACCTCCGCCATGCTGCCGCCGTAGGACACCAGTACCACGTCGCCGCCCTCGCGCCTCACGATGGCCTCGCCGATCGGCAGCAGGAACTCCGGATCGTCCGGGACCTCCTCCTTGACCGCGCGGTACAGGCGCTTCGGCTCCATGAAGACCACCGGATCCTCGTCGCGGATGGCCGTGCGCAGCAGGCCGCGCAGGTCCGTCGGCGTGGACGGGTAGACCACCTTGAGCCCGGCGGTGTGCACGAAGTGCGTCTCGGGCGATTGCGAGTGATGGTGACCGCCCTTCACTCCGCCGCCGGAAGGCATCCGCACCACCATGGGCGCGCCGAACTGACCTCCCGAGCGGTAGCGCAGCTTCGCGACCTGCGACGCCAGCTGATCGAAGCCGGGGTACACGTAGTCGGCGAACTGCACCTCGGCCACCGGCCGCAACCCGTGCACCGCCATGCCCAGCGCCGAGCCGATGATGGCGGCTTCCGACAGCGGCGTGTCGATCACGCGGTCGGGGCCGTACTTGTCGAAGAGCTTCTCCGTAGCGAGGAACACCCCGCCGCGCTTGCCGACGTCTTGTCCCAGCACGACGACGCGCTCGTCGGCCGCCATCTCCTGGTCGAGCGTGCGCGCGATGGTCTGGACCATGGTTTGCACGGCCATCGTTCACGCCTCCCGGAACGCGGGCGCACCCGCCTGCGCGCCCTCAGTCGAGCAGCTCACGCGCCTGCTCCTCGAGGTGGGCGGGCCGCTGCGCGTAGACGTCGTCGAACATCCACTCCAGGGGCACGCTGCCTGCAGCCTCCGCTTCGAGCGTCGCTGCCGTGAACGCGGCATCGATCTCGGCCCGCAGTGTGGCCTCCGCCTCGTCGTCCCACAGCCCCTGCTTGCCGAGGAAGCGCCGGAAGCGCTGGAGCGGATCCCGGCGCCGCCAGGCCTCGACCTCCTCGCGGGGACGGTAGCGGCTGTCGTCGTCGGCCGATGAGTGCGGGCCGTAGCGGTAGACGAGCATCTCCACCAGCGCCGGGCCCAGCCCGGAGCGCGCCCGCTCGACGACCTCACGCATGACGTAGTAGCCGGCCAGCACGTCCATGCCATCGACGGTGTAGCCCGGCATGCCGTAGGCGTGGGCCTTGGCGGCCACCGACTCGGCCCCGGTCTGCTTGTTGTACTCGACGCTGATGGCGTAGCGGTTGTTCTCGCACACGAACACGATGGGTGCCCCCTGGGCGCCCGCGAAGTTCAGGGCCGCATGGAAGTCGCCTTCACTGGTGGCCCCCTCGCCGAAGCTGGTGACGGCCACCTGGGCGCTTCCCTGGACCTTCATGCTGATGGCCGCCCCGACCGCCGGAGCGATGTGCGACGCGATCGGCGACGCGATCGTGAAGATGTTGAGCGCCTTGGAGCCGTTGTGCGACGGCATCTGGCGACCGCGGTTGGTGTCGGCGCGGCTGGCCAGGGCCTGAGCGAGCATCTCCACGGGCGGCAACCCGAAGGCGAGCAGCAGCCCGATATCGCGGTAGTAGGGGAAGAGCCAGTCCCGGCCGCTCTGGAGGGCGTGCGCGATCGCCACGTGGGCGCCCTCGTGGCCCGCGGTCGGCGCCACGAAGCTGATCTTGCCCTGTCGCTGCATCCGCCCGAGGCGCTCGTCCATCATCCTGCCCGCCACCAGATCGTGGTACATCCGACGCAGCACATCCGGCTCGACGTCGAGCTCGAAGCCGCCCTTCCACTCGCCGGCCTCGCCGACGACGGAGATGGGCTCGTCGTTGAAGGGTTGGAAGAGCTGCGAGTCGCGGATCACGCAGGCCTCCTTTCAACGCTGTCGCGCACGGCGCGAGCGTCGTGCGCACCGGCCCCGAGGCGGTGGCCGGTCCCAGAAGGGGCGCGCCCGCCGCATGCGGCTTCTGCCGGGGCCAACGAGAAGCCCCGGTGCAGACACGCCGGGGCGGTGGACAGAGCCGGGGTCGAGCCCCCTGGCAGCATGATGAGTCGCGGGCTGTCCGAACGCTTGTTCATCGCCAGTGCCCAATCGAGCAGCCGCCGTCGCGGCCCTTCTCGCCTTGCGCTATCGCCAGACGATACCACTCCCCCCTTGGCGCGGCTGTATCGCATCCCATAGCGATGGCAGCCTCCGGGATGCGCCCCACACGTGCTGCGCGGGGGTCCGCCGACGGGTCGCGCTACACTGGGGCCGGAGGGTGGACGACCCCCACGCCTTTCGAGAGGAGCGCTGCTCGTCATGACCAACACGCGCCTCGTCGCCTACGCCCTCATCGCGATCGGCATCGTCGCCCTGCTCTCGCGACTCACCGCCGACGCCGGCTGGTTGTGGATCGGTCTGGTCGCCATCGGCTTCCTGGCGGCTTATCAGCGCGAGCGCGTCTACGCGTTCCTGGTGGTGGGGAGCACCCTGATGGGCGTGGCCGTGGGCATCCTGCTGGAGGGAAGCTGGCACTGGCCGGGCACCTTCCTGGTGAGCCTCGGCGCGGGCGTGGCGGCGATCGACCTCGCCGCACCGCGCGAGAACCGCTGGCCGCGAGTGGTGGGCATCGCGCTCATCGTCGTGGGCGTGATCACGGGCCTGGCGGAAGCCGGCGTGCTCACCTCGGCCGCCTTCGCGGTGCTGCTCATCGCCGCGGGCATCGTCCTGGTGGTGTTGCCGAGACGCGCGCGGCCGGAGCGGGGCGCTGCCGGCGCGGCCGGCGACGCGTCCCCCGTCGCCGCGGTTGGCACGCCTCCCACCGCCACGCCTCGCACCGCCACGCCTCGCACCGGCACGGCACCCACCGGCACGGCACCCACCGGCACGGCAGCGGCAGGCACCGCAGCGGCAGGCACCGCGGCCGCACCCGCCGTCTCCAGCGCAAGGTTGCGGCGCGCACTGCTGGCGTGGCGGCAGGACACGGCCCGCGCCGAGGGGCGCCGCGAGGCGATGATCCTCCGCGATGACACGGTCGCGGCCGTGGCGGCTGCGAGACCGACCGACCTGGACGAGCTGGCCGAGGTCCGGGGCGTGGGTCCGGTGACGCTCGAGCGCTACGGGCGAGCGATCCTGGACCAACTGCGCCGCGCCTGACATTCGGCCCGCCGCGGCATGGCGGCGGGCGACCGCTCGGCTCGAGCGTTGGCAAGGCGATCCCGCCGCTGGCGGGGCATACAATGAGTGCGTCGTGGACTCCAAGCAGGTCATCCTCTCCTTCCTCGTTGCCGTCCTGCTGGGCTTCTTGATCGGCCTGGAGCGCGAGCGCAAGCGCGAGACCCAAGGCTCGATCTTCGCGGGCATCCGGACCTTCCCGCTCATCGCCCTGTTCGGGGCGATCGTGGGCACGCTCAGCTGGACGATCAGCCCATGGGTGCTGGTCGGCAGCTTCGTGCCGGTGGCGGTGCTGATCGCGCTGGCGTACTGGCGCGAGACGGCCGGCACGAAGGTCGGC
This sequence comes from uncultured bacterium, assembly GCA_964407955.1. GTDB lineage: Bacteria > Deinococcota > Deinococci > Deinococcales > Trueperaceae > JASBRS01. The sequence continues at coordinate 5,865 of CAYOXR010000014.1, forward strand.
GGCACCACGCAGTTCGCCGTGCTGGTGGCCTACGGACTGGGGGTCATGGCCGGCTACGGTGCGTACGTGGCGGCGCTGGCCGGGGCGGTCGTCGCCACCGGCATGCTCTCGCTCCGGACCGAGCTCCGCCGGCTGGCCGGCGCGGTGTCCCAGGAGGACCTGTACGCGGTCGTCCAGTTCGCGGTGGTGTCGCTGGTGGTGCTGCCGCTGGTTCCGAACGAGACCTTCGGCCCCTGGGGGGTGTGGAACCCCCGCACCATCTGGTGGCTGGTCGTGCTCATCTCGGGCCTGTCCTTCATCGGCTACGCGGCGTCGAAGGTGATCGGCGCCACGCGCGGCATCGGCTGGAGCGGGCTGCTCGGCGGACTGGCGTCGAGCACGGCCGTCACGATGAGCTTCAGCGAGCGCAGCAAGAAACAGCATAGCCTCGACATCGTCTACGCCATCGGCGTGCTGGCTGCCTCGGCGGTGATGATCCCGCGGCTGTGGGTGCTGCTCGGCGTGCTCCAGCCGCGCCTGATCCTGCCCACCTTGATCCCGCTGGGCGTGCTGTTCGTGATCACCACGATCGGCGGCCTCAGCGTGCTGAGGGAGCGCAAGCGCGAGCGCCTCGAGGGGGCGCGGGTGACCAACCCCTTCCAGCTCAAGACGGCGCTGCAGTTTGCGTTGCTGTTCGCGCTCATCTTGCTGCTGGCCAAAGCGGCCGAGGAGTACCTGGGAACCCGGGGCCTGTACATCGCCAGCGCCCTGGCCGGGGTGACGCAGCTCGACGCCATCACCCTCACGCTGGCACACCAGGTCGGCACCGGCCTCGACGTCAACGTGGCCGCGCGCGGGCTGGCCATCGCGGCTGCGACCAACAGCCTCTTCAAGGCCGGCCTGGCCCTCGTCCTGGGCAGTCGCCGCTTCGGTCGCTCGGTGCTGGCGACGCTGTTCCTGGCGGCGGTCGGGTGCATCGCCGCGGCGTGGTTGCTCCCCACGCTGTGATCCCGCGGTTCGCTTTCGTGGCCCGGCGGGGCCGCGGCGCTCACGCATTCGGTAGACTTGAGGCACGAACCGGCAGCCGGAGACCCCAGCCGGCGACCCAGCGCCCGCGTGCGCGCCACATCGCGCGTTTCAGACGCGGATAGCAGACGCAGGTCTGTGACACGGACACACGGAGGACTGATGGAACAGACGATCTATCGCGGCCTCGATGGCGTGCACATCGACACCACCACGATCAGCCAGATCGACGGGCAGCGCGGCGAGCTCGTCTACCGCGGCTACGACATCCGCGAGCTGGCGGACAAGGCGAGCTTCGAGGAGGTCGCCTACCTGCTGTGGCACGACGACTTGCCGAACCGGGCACAGCTGGACGCGTTCCACCGCGAGCTGGCGGCCAATTTCCCGGTGCCGGAGCCCGTCTTCGAGGCGCTCCGCAACGTGCCTGCGGGGGCCCACCCGATGCACGCGATTCGCAGCGCCGTCTCACTCCTCGGCGCGCTCGACCCGGAGGCCGAGGGCGTCGACAGCCACAACGTGCACCGCATCGGGTTGAAGCTCCTGGCGCAGTTCGCCACCTTCACCGCGGCGTACGCGCGCATCCGCGACGGCAAGGCGCCGGTCGCGCCGGATCCCGAGCTGTCGGTCGCCGGGAACTTCCTGTACATGCTCAACGGCGAGCGCCCGACGCCCGCTGCCACCCGCGTGATGGATGTCGCGCTGGTGCTGCACGCCGAGCACGGCTCCAACGCCAGCGCCTTCGTGGCGCGCGCCACCGCTTCCACGCTCACCGACGTCTACTCTGCCATCTCGGCGGCGGTCGGCGCCCTGAAAGGCCCGCTCCACGGCGGGGCCAACGTCGGCGTGATGCAGGCGCTCGAGCAGATCGGCAGCGTCGAAGGGATCGAGCCATACGTGGTGGACACGCTCGGCAAGCCCAACGGACGGGTGATGGGCTTCGGTCACCGCGTGTACAAGGTCATGGACCCGCGCGCCATCATCCTCAAGGATGTCGCGCACCACCTCGCCGAGGAGTCCGGCGACAGCAAGTGGTTCGAGATGAGCCTCGAGATGGAGCGCGTCATGGACCGGGAGATGGACAAGAAGGGCAAGCAGGTCAAGCCCAACGTCGACTTCTTCTCCGCTTCCGTTTACCGCATGCTGGGCCTGCCGCGCGACATGTACACGCCGATCTTCGCCGTGTCACGCATCAGCGGTTGGATGGCGCACCTCTACGAGCAGTACGCCAACAACCGCATCATGCGCCCGCGCCTGGTCTACGAGGGCCCCGTCGGGCGCACCTTCAAGGCGATCGAGCAGCGCTGAGGCGGGCCGGCGCCGCTGAGCGCCGTGGCGGCTACGGCACCCGGGTGCCCAACGTCTCGGCGAGGAAGTCGCGCACCCAGCCCGCGTAGGCCTCTGGATCGAGGTTCCACGCCTCGACGTGGTCGGCCCCCTCGACCCGGCGGTAACGGACCGGTCCCGCCAGCCGGGCGGCGAAGTCGTCCACCACCGCGATCGGCACGGTCCGGTCGCGCGTGCCCGCGATCAGCAGCACCGGCACGCGCACCCGCTCGGCACTCCGGCGCTGGTCCAGCGATGCCCAGTGCACGCCGCTGCGCCACGCCGCCGCCGTCAGGCTGGCGCGCGCCCAGGCCCGCGGGAACGGCATGCCGGCGTTCTCGATCCGCGCCACGGTGGACGCCGCGGGATCGACGAGCGGCGAGTCGAACACGAGCCCCGTCAGCACGGGAGCGTCCGGCGGCCATCGCTTGACCGCCTCCAGCGCGGCCGCAGCGCCCATGGAGAAGCCGAACAGCGCCAAGCGCCGCGCCCCCCGTTCGGCGAGGAAGCGCACCCCGGCCATGACGTCCGCCGCCTCGGTCGCACCGTAGTGGAAGAAGCCGTCGGGGCTCGGCGGCGCATCGCGGTGATTGCGATAGGCGAGCACCAGCGCGCCGCAGCCGGCCGCAACGACTGCCGGCAGCGCCCGCAGCGTCTCGCTGCGCTCCCCGCGGCGCCTACCGTGCACGACCAGCACCGCCGTCTCGTTCGCCGGCCCGCCGGCGAGCCACCAGCCGGCGAGCTCGCCCACGTCGCTCTCGACGATGACGTCTTCGAAGGGTAGCTGCAGGTCCTGGCGCGGATCGCGCCGGTAGATGAAGTTGTCCATGCGCGCGGGCTCGCCGGCTCGCGGAGGCGCCCCGCTCACGACGCTCAGCGGCCGCACCACGCCGCCTGCGTCGTCGCGCACGATCGCCCCCAGCCGGCCGTGACCGCCGCGCCACAGCAAGGCGTAGACCCCCTCGCGGCGGGTGTCGGCGAACTGCCTCGGCGAGCGCGGCGGGGGCAGCGTGACCTCGCCCTCGGCGTAGCCAAGGACCGTGAACTCGGGCATCAGTGTATAGGGGCGCGGTACCAGCAGCAGGCTCGAGCCCCGCCACACCAGCGCCACCAGCAGCACCGCCAGCGCCACCAGCACCGCCAGGCCGATGGCAAGCAGCAGGGTCATGCTCGGCCGACGCCCGTCAGCGCCGGCGTGCGCGCCGCGCGCTCACGCCCCCCACCGGACCTCGCCGAAGGTGTCCTCGCGGCGCGGGCTGGTGGAGAACATCACCACCGGCGTGTCGGTGGCGCGCTCGATGAGCTCCAGGTAGCCGAGCACCTGCGGCGGTAACGCCTCGCGGCGGCCCAGCCCCTCGAGGGGGCCCCACCCCGGCACCTCCCGGTACACGGGCCGGCCGTCCCGGTAGGCCACGCAGACCTTGACAACGTCCAGCCCCGACAGCACGTCCAGCTTGGTGACGATCAAACCGTCGAGGCCGTTGATCTCGCAGGCGTAGCGCAGCTGCACCAGGTCCGGCCAGCCGACCCGGCGCGGACGGCCGGTGGTGGTGCCGTACTCGTCCCACTGGTTGGAGCCGCTGCCGCGCAGCCGCAGCGCCATCGCCTCGTCCTCGATCTCGGTGAGGAACGGCCCGTGGCCCACACGGGTGGTGAACGCCTTCACCACACCGTGCACGTTGTCGAGCGCCTTGTGGCTGACGCCGGCACCGACCAGGATGCCCCCGACGGTGGGGTGGCTGCTGGTCACGAACGGATAGGTGCCGTATGCGAGGTCCAGCATGGTGCCCTGCCCGCCCTCGAAGAGCACCCGCTCGCCGCGCTCGAGCGCTCGCCTGAGCAGCTCCCCGGTGTCGCGCACACGGTCCACCAGTCGCTCGCGCACCTCGGCCAGCGCCGACAACGCCGTCTCCACGTC
>CAYOXR010000015.1:0-1637 GCA_964407955.1 uncultured bacterium
CGTGCAATGTGCTCGCCTTCCGGCTGCGTTGTTCACCAGAGGTCTCGTCGAGCTCGCGCGAAACCGTGGCGACGGCGTCCGGCGCGGCATCGAGGCCAGGTTCGATCAGACGCGTGAGATTGAGCGGTGCGGCCAGTGGCGGTTTCGAGAGCGGCATGGTGCAGCGCGCCTTCACCGATCCCCGCGAGTTCATCGCGCTGGCAAAGGCCTACCTCGGCCTGGAGCCCGTCAAGGAACCTTCGCCCCGTCCGCAGGTCGCGCACGACTGACCGACCAGGCAAGGTGGCGACGACCGCGCCCCCTCAGCTGCCCGCAGCCTTCGACCGCTATCGCGCGGAGATCGAGGCGGGGCTCAGGCATGCCCTCGACGGCCGGCCGTCGCCGCTCTACGACATGCTCCGCTACCATCTCGGCTGGCGGGACCGCGCGGGCGGGCCGGGGCCGGGCCGCAGCGGCAAGGGTCTGCGTCCGACCGTCTGCCTGGTGGTGAGCGACGCCGTCGCGAGTGCGCACCGCCGCGCCCTGCCGGCGGCCGCCGCCGTCGAGCTCGTGCACAACTTCTCGCTCGTGCACGACGACATCCAGGACGGCGACGCCGAGCGACATCACCGACCCACCGTATGGCGGGTCTTCGGCACGGCGCAGGCCATCAACGCCGGCACGGCCATGTACGCGCTGGCGGGCCTGGCGCTGGGCCGGCTGGATGAGGAGGGCGTGCCACCAAGCCGGCAGCTGACGGCGCTCCGCTTGATCCACGCGTCTTGCCTGCGGTTGCTGGAAGGGCAGTACGCCGATCTCGACTTCGAGAACAGGTCCGACGTCACCGTCGACGACTACCTGAGCATGATCCGCGGCAAGACCGGGGCGCTGCTCGGCTGTTCGGCCGCGCTCGGCGCGCTGCTGGGGCGGTCGCCGCCCGATGCCGACGGCACCGGCGAGGATGACGTCGTTCGCGCCTTCCTGGAGCTGGGAGAGGGGTTGGGGATGGCGTTCCAGATCCGCGACGACATGCTCGGCATCTGGGGCGACCCGCGCCGCACCGGCAAGCCCGTCGGCGCGGACATCGCCGCACGCAAGAAGTCGTTCCCGGTGGTGGACGCGCTGGAGCGGGCCCCGGAAGCGGCACAGCGCGAGCTGCTCGAGCTCTACCGTGCACCGGAGATCGATGCCGCCGGGCGCGCTCGCGTCCTCGACATCCTCACCGAGGTCGGCTCGCAGGCGCGTGCCGGCGTGCTCGCTGCCGAGTACCGCGGGCGCGCGCTCGCTGCCGTTGCGGCGCTGGACCTGGACGCTGCGGCGCTCGCGGACCTGGAAGCCATCGCCACGTTCCTCACGGAGCGGGACCACTGAGGCCGGCGACCTCGCGGAGGGGCCGCCTCGGGGCGCCGGCACGGGGCGCTCACGCCGGGCCGGGGCCGCATGCGTGTACCGCAGACGAGCAGCGCCGCGGCCACGGCGGCCGGCCGTGATCGGTCTGATCGCGGCCCTGCCCCGTGAGGTGACCGGCCTGCTGGCTCACATGCGCGTCGAGGAGCGCCGCGTCGACGGCGCGTGTCGGCTGATCGGCGGCTCGATCGCCGGTCACGCCTTGGCGCTGGCGATCACCGGCATGGGCGCCGACCGCGCTCGCCGCGGCG
>CAYOXR010000016.1:0-3945 GCA_964407955.1 uncultured bacterium
GGCGACGGGCTGACGACCGATGAGACCCTTCCCAGCCGTCTCGATGCGCTGCTCGAAAGCGGACGGTCCGGCAACAGGCGGATCGAGGTTATCAACTTCGGCGTACCCGGCCTGAACACGTTCCAGGAGATCATGTACGCGCGCAACTATGGCTTGCTCTTCGAGCCGGATGTTATCATAATCGTCTGGATATATAACGATATCGACCTGAATGGATATTCGATCGACGATCTGGCGCATTTCATCAAGAACGGGACGGTGCCGCGGTCTGTGGCGGAGCGTTCCGCTGACGCGGGCGCGGACCGGCGTCCGCGCTTCGCCCGGCGACGCTCAACGCCAGGCCCGCAGCACCTTGAAGCCGCCGGCGTCACGCAGCGTCTCGTAGCGGGCCCAGCCCTCCAGCTCGCGCTCGTATGGGAGCGCGCGGTTGGCGACCATGAGCAGCGTGCCGGCGCGCTCGAGCCGGCGGTGCGCCGCCTCCACGAAGGCGCGAGAGAGCGCCAGGCGCACCTGACGGCCGAGATGGAAGGGCGGGTTGGCGATGACGACGTCGAAGCGCGTGGCGGCCTCCAGCGCCGCGTCCAGGTCGGAGTGGAGCACGCGCGCGGTGGCGGCCTGCAGGTTGCGGCGGCTGCTCCTCACCGCCGCCAGATCGTCGTCGACGGCGGTCACGGCCGCCGCGCCGGCCCGCAACGCGGCGGCCGCCAGCAGGCCCGTCCCACAGCCCAGGTCGAGCACGTCGGCCGCCGCGAGTGGCGCGACGCCCAGCTCACCCAGCGCCGTCACCAGCTGTGCACTGCCGGCGTCGAGCCCGCGCGCGGCGAAGACGCCGGGAAGCGCCCACCAGCCCGTTCCCAGCGCCTCGAAGCGGCGCCACGGCTCGGCACCCGCCGGCCCCGGTCGACCTTGAGGCGTGCCGCTCGCGGCGTCCAGGGGTCCGGCGAGCCGCGACACCCGCCACCCCCTGCTGCGGGCCAGCACCTCGACCGAGCCGAACCATGTGAGCGCATCGCGTTCATACCGCTTCGCTCCCTGGTCCTTGTGCATGGCCAGGTAGACGCACCCGTCCGGCGCCAACGCCGACGCCAGCGCGGCGAGCTCGGCGCGCACGCGGTCGTTGCCGCGCTCGGCGGGCGGCAGCGCCAGCGCGGTGTCGAAGCCGCCGGCGGGCAGGTCCCACGGCAGGCCCGCCTCGGCACTCACGCGGTCGTCGCTGCCAAAACGGCGCCTCGCCGCCCGCAGCGCCGCGAACGATGGCTCCAGCACCACGATGCGCTCGGCGCCCCGGGCCGCCAGCACCCCACCCCCGGCGCTGGCCGTCACATCGGCGACGCGTCCGCTCAGCTCCGGCACGGCCGCGAGCAACTCGGCGAGCCCCGGCGCGGCCGCCGGGAAGCCCCGCACCGCCGGCGATGACAACAGCGAGCCGGCGCCGGCGAGCTCCACCTCGACCAGCCGCGCGTGCTCCGGGTCCGCGTTCACGAGGCGCAGTCTACCCGCAGTGGTCGTGCGCGGCCCGGTGCTACCCTCGGGGCGTGGCGACCCTGCTGGGCATCGATACCTCGTGCGACGATACCGGCGTGGGCGTGGTGGCCGACGGGGTGGTGCTGGCCAACGTGGTGGAGACCCAGACGGCGTTGCATGCGCGCTGGGGCGGTGTCGTGCCCGAGCAGGCGAGCCGCGAGCACTTGAGCGTGCTCGACGGCGTGGTGGGGCGGGCGCTGGCCGAGGCCGGCATGTCCCTGACGGACCTCGATGCGGTTGCCGCGACCCGCGGCCCCGGCCTGGTGGGCGCGCTGCTGGTGGGGCTGTGCTACGGCAAGGCCCTCGCCTGGGGAGGGGGTCTCCCCTTCATCCCCATCCACCACCTCGAGGCGCACGTCGCGGCCGCCGTCAGCGGCTCGCAGGCGGCCCCGCCGTTCCTGTGCCTCATCGCCTCAGGAGGACACACCGTGCTGTACGCCGTTCGCGGCTGGGACGATGTCGAGCAGCTCGGCGCGAGCCGCGACGATGCCGCAGGCGAGGCGTTCGACAAGGTGGCTCGTCTGCTCGGTCTGGGCTACCCGGGGGGGCCCGCGTTGGCCGCCCTGGCCGCCAGCGGTGACGACCGCGCCGTACCCCTGCCTCACCCCATGGAGCACCAGGCGGGGTTCGACTTCTCCTTCAGCGGCTTGAAGACGGCCGTCGCCATCGCGCTGGAGCGCGACCCGTCGCTGCCTCCCGAGGACGTGGCGGCGAGCTTCGAGCGAACCGTGGTGGACGCGCTCGTCGCTGTCACCCGGCGGGCGGCGCGGCGCACCGGGCTCGGGCGCCTGGTGGTGGCTGGCGGGGTGGCCGCCAATGCCCGCCTGCGTCGCCGCATGCGGGCCGCCGATCTGGACGTGGCCTTCCCGCCACCCGCACTCGCCACCGACAACGGTGCGATGGTGGCGCTGGCGGCCGAGCGACGCCTCGAAGCGGCCCGCAGCCGCCAGCCCGAACTGCTGGCCGCCGACGCCGCCCCCTACCTACCGCTCACGACCACTGCCGACCGCAACGCGTCCTCGTAGGCGCGCGCCACCATCGGCACCACGCGCTGCTGGGAGAACATCGCCACCGCGCGTTCGCGCGCCCGCCGCGCGAACGCTGCGTGCCGCGCCTCATCGCCTAGCAGCCGTAGCGCCGCCTCAGCCATGCCCCCGACATCGCCGGCGTCGCACAGGATGCCGGTGGCACCGTCCTGCACCACCTCGGGCAGTCCCCCGATGCGGCTCGCAACCACCGGTACCCCGCTCGCCATCGCCTCGAGCGCAGACAGCCCGAACGACTCCTTGACGCTCGGCAGGAGGAACAGGTCGCTGACGGCGAGCATGTCCTCGATCCGGGGGAAGCTGCCCAGGAAGGCGACACGACCCGTCAACCCGAGCTCGGAGGCGAGGGCCACCGCGGCCGGCCGGTCGGGGCCGTCGCCGACCATCAGCAGCCGCGCACCGATGCGGGCCGACACCAGGCCGAACACCCGGATGACGTCGTCCACGCGCTTGACGGGACGGAAGTTGGAGACGTGCACCAGCAGCTTCTCGTCGGGATGGGCGAAGCGGGCCCGCCACTCGGCGGCGGCCGGGCCGACGTCCGCGGCCGGTCGGAAGCGTTCGTGGTCGACGGCGTTGGGAATCACGCGGATGGGAACGCCGACACCCATCTCACGGTTGGTGTAGTCGGCCAGGTAGCGGCTCACGGCGATCACCTGGTCCGAGTGCTCGATGCTGTACTGGGTGGTGCGCAGATAGGCGCGGTCGAGCCCGACGAGCGTCACGTCCGTGCCGTGGAGGGTGGTGATGACCACCGGCCGGGGCACCGAGCGCACCATGTCGCGCGCCAGCACGGCGGCGGTCGCGTGCGGCACCGCATAGTGCGCATGGATGACGTCGATGCCCACCTCTTCGATCACCTCGGCCAGCTTCGACGCCTCGGCCAGGGTCGTGAGCGGCGTGTCGAACAGCGGGTAGGTCATCGACTCGACCTGGTGGAAGAACACGTTGGGCAGTGCCGGCTCCGTGAGCCGGAAGGGCACACGGTCCGCCACGAAGTGCACGCCATGGCCCGAGCGCGCGAAGCTGAGCCCCAGCTCGGTGGCAGCCACGCCGCTTCCGCCGGCACCGCTGTGGAGCAGAACCGCGATGTTCATGGCGTTCCCAGAGGGTGACAGTCGCCGGTTGAAGGATCGGGCACGCGCCAGTGTATGGGGGAGGCCGATCGCCGAGCCGTCTCGCGGCCTACCGCAGCAGCGAGCCCCACCCGGTACCGCTCACCTGCCGCCGCCCCACAGCCCCGCAAGGTACATCTCCTGCGTGATGATGCCGTGAACCACGTCGCCGTCGCTCACCACCACCAGCTGCTCGTGTGCGAGCACGCTCCGCAGCTCCGTCACGGCCACGGTCGCCGGGACCTTCACCAGAGCCTCCC
>CAYOXR010000017.1:0-5483 GCA_964407955.1 uncultured bacterium
TCTCCTTGCGCACGTTGATGAAGCCGAAGCGGTCGGCGATCTCGCGCCCCACGAACATGTTGCGCCACAGGCTCTGCTGGACGCCCAGGGCGCGCTCCTGGTAGACGGTCTCGATGCCGATCTGGCGCGATCTCTTGACCGAGTGGATGGTGATCCGCTCGCCCTTGTAGTAGATCTCGCCGCTGTCGGGGCGGTGGACGCCGGTGATCAGCTTGATCAGCGTCGACTTGCCGGCGCCGTTGTCGCCAACCAGGCCCACGATCTCGTTGGTTCCGACCTGGAAGTCGATGCCCTTGAGCACCTTGACGTGCCCGAAGGACTTGTGAACGCCCCTGAGCGAAAGCAGCTCAGGGGCGTCCTTGGTGACGGTGTCGGCCATACGCCTATGCTACGGGCTGCCGGGCTACCGGATGCCCTGATTGATCAGGGAAGCGATGGCGCCGACGTTGGCCTTGGTGATCAAGGCGCCGCCCGTGTCGATGTGCAGACCCGAGAAGCCGTACTGCTTGGTCAGGCAGATCTGCATGATGGGCAGGAAGCCCTGCAGCCACGGCTGCTGGTCGAGTACCACGCTGATGTAGCCGTCCTCGAGGCCGCTGACGGTAGCAGGCGTCATGTCGAAGCCCGCCGTGGTGATCTGGCCGGGCTTGACGCCGGCCGCCTTGAGGTAGGTCGGGATGGTGGCGGTGAGCGCGCCGTGGTCGACGATGATGAGCTTGACGTCGGGGTGGCTGGCGATGTAGCCGTCGATCACCGAGGTGCCCTGGGTGGGATCGCTATTGACGGCGTCGGAGATCTCGATGTAGTCGACGGTCATGCCCATCTGTTTGAGGGTGTCGACGGCGCCCTTGCTCCTGAGGCCGCGCGTGCCCTGGCTGAGCAGACCCCACACCATCGTGCGGTCGCCCTTCTGCAGGTTCGCCATCTTGGCGGCGGCGGTCGCGAGGCTCACGCCCGACTGGTAGAGCTCCTGGCCGACGTAGCCGAAGCCCTTGGTCTTGTACTCCGCCTCGGCCTTGGGCAGCGTCACGTTCTGCGAGGTGACGATGATGCCCGCGTTCTCGGCGTCGGTGATGAGCGGGTCGAGCGCCGCGTCACCAGGGTGCCCCATCACGGCGATGCCGTCAGGCCGCCGGGCAACCGCGTTCTTGAACTGCGCGACCATGGTGCTGGGAATCCAGTTCGACCACACGTAGGTCACGTTCGCCCCCGTGAGGTCCTGGGCCGCCTTGGCGCCCCGGTACACGGTGGAAGCGAATGGGCCGCCCTCAGGGCCGCCCGGGAAGAACGTGATCGACACGTTCTTGCAGAAGTCCTTGCCTACCGGAGCGTTCTGGGCGCCGGCCATCGACACGCCGGCGACGAGAAGCGCGACTGCTAGACCGATGACCAACTTTCTCATCGAACCAACCCCCTTCGAGAGCGTTTTGCCGTCTAGCGCCCTGCGGCAAGCCGGATACCTGCCCACAGGGAATCTCGACACCTCAAGCCTCTTCCTGAAGGCGTATGTTAACGTTAAAATACCATCTGGTAAGGACCCCGTCAAGACACGGCCGCTGGCGGCTCAGGGGCGGCCACCCGCCCTCGAGATGCCGCTTGGTGCGTTCACATCGGGGCACTGCGTCCACCCTCGCGACCAGGGCGCGCCGTGTCAACTCCGACCCGGGCCCACCAACCACACCGCCAGACCGGCGCCAGCCAGAACGGCTCCGACGACCGATACGCCGGCCCAGCCGAATTGGGAGAAGGCGAACGCAGCGGCCGCCGAGCCGAGCGCTCCGCCGAGGAAGAACGCCGTCATGTAGGCGGTGGTGAGGCGGCTGCGAGCCTCCGGCCGGAGCTGGTAGATGGTGCTCTGGTTGAGCACGTGCGTGCCCTGGCTACCGAGGTCCAGCAGCACCACGCCGGCGATGACGGCGACGAGGGCGTGCGGCATCAGCCCCATCAGCACGAATGCGGCCACGCATATCGCCAGGAAGACGCCGGTGGCAGGACGCGTGAGGCCACGATCGTGGACGTGTCCTGCGACGGAGGCCGTCACGGCCCCCACCACACCGAAAAGGCCGAACAGGCCGATGATGGCGTCGCCGTAGCCGAAGGGCGGACGCGCCAGCAGGAACGGCAGCCCGGTCCAGAGCACGCTGAACGCGCCAAACACCGCCATCCCGAAGACGGCCCGCCGCCGCAGAAGCGGCTCCTCGCGCACCAGCACCGCCACCGAGCGAAGCAACTCCGCATAGGACAGCCGCGCCGTGGCGCTCACACGCGGCAACACGCGCCACAGGACCACGGACTGCGTCGCCATCAACGCCGCCGCGAGCCAGAACACCGCCCGCCAGCCGAGGGCGTCGGAAACCAACCCGGAGGCGACGCGGGCCAGCAGCACGCCGAGCAGGAGCCCGCTCATGACCCGCCCCACCACGCGCCCGCGATCGGCGTCGCTCGCCAGGTGCGCGGCGAACGGCACCAGCACCTGGGCCACCACCGCGGTAACGCCGATCGCGGCGCTGGCAAGCTCGAACAAGCCGATCCCCGGTGCCAACGCCGCCGCAGCCAACGCAAGGGCCGTCAACACCGACACCGAGGCCACCAACCGGCGGCGGTCCAGCAAATCCCCCAGAGGGACGATGAGCACCAGGCCCGCGGCGTAGCCGACCTGGGTGACGGTCATGATGAGGCCGGCGCCGCCGCCGGTCAGGCCGAAGGCGCGCCCCAGGGTGTCGAGGAGCGGTTGCGTGTAGTACAGATTGGCGACCGAGACGCCGGTCGCCACCGCCAGGACGTAGACCAGCGGCGAGCCGGCCCGGAGGCCGGAGCGGCCCGCCTGGCTCGCGCTGGCGGCGGGGGCTTCGCGGGCTGGCGGCACGGCGGCAGGCTCCTCTCGTGGGTTCCAGGCAGTCTCGCACCCGGCCGTGCCTGCAGGCGTAGCGCGCGAACGGACCCCCGTTCCCGGGCGTACATGCCGATTGCCTGGCGTTGCCGAACATAGTGCGGAAGGACCATCCATCGTGAACCGGACACACGCCGCTGGACCGTTCGAGGAGGTCTGATGCAGACACGGAAGCTTGGCAAGCAAGGTCTCGAAGTGAGCGCCCTGGGCCTGGGGTGCATGGGCATGAGCGAGTTCTACACGGGCGGCTCCGAGGAGGAGTCGATCGCCACCATCCACCGCGCCATCGAGCTGGGTGTGACGTTCATCGACACCGCCGACATGTACGGCCCCTTCACCAACGAGAGGCTCGTCGGGCGGGCGCTCGAGGGGCATCGCGCGGACGTCGTCCTGGCCACCAAGTTCGGCAACGAGCGCCGCGAGGACGGCTCCTGGGTCGGCGTCAACGGCCGCCCCGAGTACGTGCGCAAGGCCTGCGACGCTTCGCTGCAGCGCCTGGGCGTGGACCACATCGACCTCTACTACCAGCACCGCGTCGACCCCGAGGTGCCCATCGAGGACACCGTCGGCGCCATGAGCGAGCTCGTGCAGGCCGGCAAGGTGCGCTTCCTGGGGCTCTCCGAGGCGGCACCGGCGACCATCCGCCGGGCGCACGCGGTACACCCCATCAGCGCGTTGCAGACCGAGTACTCGCTGTGGTCGCGCGAGCCCGAGGAGGCCATCCTCGACACCGTGCGCGACCTGGGCATCGGCTTCGTCGCCTACAGCCCGCTCGGGCGAGGCTTCCTCACCGGGCGCATCGCCAGGTTCGAGGACCTTCCGGCCGACGACTACCGGCGCCACTCGCCGCGCTTCATGGGCGAGAACTTCCAGAGGAACCTGGCGCTGGTGGGGCGCGTGCGTGAGATCGCCGAGGGCCGCGGCGTCACGCCGGCGCAGCTCGCCCTGGCGTGGCTGCTGCACCGCGGACGCGACATCGTGCCGATCCCCGGCACCAAACGCCGCGAGCGTCTGGAGGAGAACCTCGCTGCCGCCGAGATCACACTCGGCCAGGACGAGATCACCCAGCTCGACGATGCGCTGCCGCTCGGTGCGGCCGCCGGCGACCGCTACCCGGAGCAGGCCATGACGGCCGTGAATCGCTAGGCGCGACCGGCCCGACCGGGGCGCGGCCGGGGCCATGGGCCGCAAGGCCGCCGCTCAGGGCCGTGGCGGATGAGCACGCGCGCTCCGCGTTATGACGCCGTCGTCGTCGGCTCCGGCCCCAACGGGCTCACCGCCGCGGTGGTGCTCGCCCGTCGCGGCTGGCGCGTGCTCGTGCTGGAGGCGAACGCGCAGGCGGGAGGCGGCACGCGCACGGCCGAGCTGACGCGTCCCGGCTTCCGGCACGACACCTGCTCCGCCATCCACCCGCTGGCCGCGGGGTCGCCCGTGTTCGCCGAGCTTGGGCTCGAGCGCTACGGGCTGCGCTGGATCCATCCGCCCACGCCCGTTGCCCACCCGCTGGACGGCAACCAGGCGGCCACCCTCGAGCGCGACCTCGAGGCCACCGCCGCCGGCCTGGCGGTCTCGGGTTCGGCCGCGGACGCGCGCACCTACCGCGCCCTGATGAGGCCGCTGGCCCGGTCCTGGCCGGCGCTGGCGCACGAGGTACTGGGCCCGCCGCTGCACCGGCCGCATCGGCCCCTGCTGCTGGCCCGCTTCGGGCTGCGGTCGCTCACGCCGGCGGCGTCCCTGGCCAGGCGCCGCTTCAGCGGAGAACCGGCGCGCGCACTGTGGGCGGGGCTGGCGGCCCACAGCGGGCTGCCGCTGGAGTCGCGCTTGAGCAGCGCTGCCGCCGCCTTGCTGGGCGCCGCCGGCCACGCCGTGGGCTGGCCGCTCGCCGAGGGCGGCTCGCAGCGCATCGCAGACGCCCTCATCGCAGCGCTCCGCGAGCACGGCGGCGAGGTGGCGACAGGCGAGCGCGTCGACGACGTGAGCGACCTGCCGCGCAGCCGCACGGTGATCCTCGACCTCACCCCCAGGGAGGTTCTGCGAGTCGCCGGAGCACGCCTGCCAGAGGGCTACCGGCGACGGCTCCAGCGTTACCGCTACGGCCCGGGCGCGTTCAAGATCGACTACGCGCTGTCCGCGCCGATCCCCTGGCGGAGCGAGGCGTGCGCGCGGGCGGGGACCGTCCATCTGGGAGGCACGCTTGAGGAGGTGGCCGCCTCGGAGCGGGCGGCGGCGGCGGGGCGGGCGGCGGAGGCGCCGTTCGTGCTGCTCGCCCAGCCGAGCCGCTTCGACCCCGGCCGGGCCCCCGCGGGAAAGCACGTCGCCTGGGCCTACTGCCACGTTCCCAACGGCTCGACCGCGGACATGACGACGCGCATCGAGGCGCAGATCGAGCGCTTCGCACCCGGCTTCGCGCTCACCGTGCTGGCGCGCTCGACCATGGCGGCGCCCGCCCTCGAGGCATACAACGCCAACTACGTCGGCGGCGACATCGGCGGCGGCACGCTCGACCTTCGCCAGTGGCTGGCGCGGCCGGCGCCGCGGCTCGACCCCTACGCCACGCCCGACCCGCAGCTCTTCCTGTGCTCGTCGGCCACGC
>CAYOXR010000018.1:0-4125 GCA_964407955.1 uncultured bacterium
TTCTTCCAGGCCCTTCTGCTGCCCGAGCAGCCGGCGATCATCTACCCCGGCCTTGCCGTGAGCTTCGTGGCTGAGGTCGGGCTAGCGCTTTGGCTACTCATCATGGGCGTGAAGGTCGTCGACTTGGGACGTGTGTCGCCCGGACCTGGACTGAGACGGAACCGCTCGACGTAGCCGCCAACAAGTGGGCGCGAAGAGCGCAGAACGATCTGTCTAGGTGAGCCAGCGCCGACCGCGAGTTATGGTGCGGCGCCGATCATGCCAGGGGCTGGGCGTGACAAGCCAGTCCCCATCGGCGCGTGAGCACGGGGACAAGTCTACTCCCCGTGCCAGCAACCCGCGTGAGGCAACCGCCCTTGCCGGCGCCGGTGTTCCGTTGGCCGGACGGCGTATGGAGTCGCGCCTCGTAACCTGGCGGGTGGCGCTCCCCCGCGTGGGAGCGGAGTGCGCGACGACCGTAGCGCGGCGGCCCGCCCCGGACCCCCACAAGCGCTACATTGATGCCCGGGTTGGCGCTGTCGTCTAGCGGCTAGGACGCCGGGTTCTCAGCTCGGTAACCTCGGTTCGAATCCGGGCAGCGTCACCATCTTCTCTTCAAAGGCGCGACCGCTTCATCGCCCGCGAACTCAGCGGGCAGATGCGACGCTAACCGGCCCGAAGGCGGATCTTGGCTCGTAGTCGGTGCCCGGGGGTGAGGCTACCCTGCTCCAGGCGTCTTCCAGCGCCGCCACACGCTTAATCAGCTTGCCGGCGTCCGAACCTGCATCGGCGAGGATTCGCCGAAAGTCGGACGTGTAGTTGTGGGGAGCGACAGCGAACCGTTCGATGGCTCGCATCGCTTGCTTGTCGGACAAGAAGTAGGTGTCGTTGAGTGCAAAGAGAACCTGCGTGAGTGCGGCAGCGGCCCGGGTGAGGCACCCTACGGTGTTGTAGACGTCCCCCTTGTGCGCGAAGTCGCGCGCGATCACCAGAGTGAACTGGGCGCTCCACAGATAGCTGGAAACGATGTGCCGTTTCAGCTCCCTGGGGTAGCGCCGGACGCGTCGCTTCAGATGCGCCAAGTGCCCTCGAGGGTCGTAAAGCGGCAAGCAGTGTTGCACTTCGGCGAGGTAGATCACGCTGTAGAAGCCGTACGTCGCTTGCTGAGCGTAGTCGTGCCGAAGGCTTCCCCGTTGCACCTCGGCAATCGTGCGCTCCACCTGTTCCAGGTTGCGGTAGAGCAGCTCGACCTTGCCGGCGCGCGTGCCAAGCCATGCGCCGCCATTGACCCAAGGTCCCCACTCGTAGAAATCGGTCACCGTTGGCGCGCCGCCGGCCGAGACGGACCCTGCGATGGCTCGGATCGCCGGGATCGCAAATGGGCAAGCTTGGGAGTAGTACAGGCCTACGTCGATGTCGGACCCGGGACCGTGCGTGTTCGTGGCGGACGACCCGCCTAGCACCACGCACGCAACGCCGGGCGCACGCTTCAGCTTGTCGACGAGCTCGACGACCACGCGATTCTCAGCGTCCGAAAGCGATCGCAGCGCCTTCACATGCCAGCCTCCGACCACTTGCCATACGCACTGGCATTATCACGCTCAAGACGCAGCGGTGAAGCTCATCCGGTTCGGTGGACAGTCTGGAGCTTATCGGCCGGCTCGGTTGCAGAGCTGACCTGGCGCGCTTCGAACTCCAATGGTGGCAGGTACTCCAGGCTCGTGTGCCGGCGTTGCCGGTTGTAGAAGACCTCTGATGTTGCCGACCTTCGGTCGGGCGAAGATCGCCGCTTTGAGGGAGCCCCGGGTCGGCCAGGTGTGCCGGTCGAGGAGCTCGGTCCGCAAGCTGGCGAAGAAGCTCTCGGCCATGGCGTTGTCCAGGGCGCTGCCAACGGCGCCCATGCTGACGGAACCGACAATCTGAGCGTGGTTCGTTACGCGAGCCCTTGACAATCATGCGTCCCGCCACGGACAATGGCCCAACGCAAAACAGGCGTCCGCAAGCTTGTCGTACCTCGTCGTCCTCGTGCCGACTACTTCGTCGGTGCTCCGCTGTCGTTCCGGTGCCAAGGGCTGCTGATCGATGCGCTCGCCGGAAGGGGGGTAACCGGCACGTCGGAGTCGAGTCCGCGCGTCCGCAAGGTCCAGCGCGGATCGGAGAGCCATGCGTGGCTCGCGTTCGAGCGTGGGGAGGCGACGGTGCCTAAGTTCCTGGTGAAGGTGAACTACGTCGGTGAGGGTGTCAAGGGGTTGTTGGCGGAGGGCGGTACGAAGCGCCGTCAAGAGACGGAACGGATCGCTGAGTCTCTTGGAGGACGGCTCGAGGCGTACTACTTCGCGTTCGGGGACACGGACTGCTACATCATTGGGGACTTCCCTGACGCTGCCAGCGCGGCGGCCGCTGCGTTGACGGCCAGCGCCTCGGGAAGGGTCACGACCACCTCCACGTTGCTGATGACTCCCGGGGAGGTTGATGAGGTTGTGAAGAAGCAGGTGGCCTACCGTCCGCCCGGCACGTAGGAGCCAGCAGCACAGCCCGTGACAGTGGGTAAGGGTTTGTTGATGCCCTCCTGCGCGTGGCGCCCGAGGGCATCAAGGATGTGGCCGAAGGGCTGCTCCGCTTTCGCCGGCAGCGGTGGACCCTGTGTGCCGGACAGGTCGGCTTGGTTTCTTGAGTGCGCTCACGAGCTCAGCGGTGCGCTGAACGGCGCGGAGCGATGAACGATGGCCGGCACCAGCATGTCGGCCGTAGGGTGATGGTACACCTGCTCGGGCGTCAGCCCGTTGACGCGCTGGTGGGCGCGACCAAAGTTGTAGTAGCGCAGGTAGCGCTCGATGCCGCTCCGCGCCTGGCGTAGGTCCTCGTAACCGCGCAGGTACACCTCCTCGTACTTCAAGCTTCTCCAGAAGCGCTCGATGAACACGTTGTCGATCCAGCTGCCCCTGCCATCCATGCTGATGCTTATGCCGTGCTCCTCGAGCACGCCGGTGAACGCCAGACTGGTGAAGGTGCTGCCCTGGTCCGAATTGAAGATCTCCGGGGCGCCGTGAACGTCGAGCGCTTCCTTGAGCGCATCGACACAGAAACGGCTGTCCGCGGTGTTGGAAAGCCGCCAGGACAGGATCCTGCGGCTGTAGGCGTCCATGATCGCCACCAGGTACGCGAACCCAGCGCGCATCGGGATGTACGTCACATCCGAAACCCACACCTGGTCCGGCCGGGTGATCTCCAGCCCGCCCAACAGGTAGGGGTAGACCTTGTGGCCCGCTCCGAAACCAGGGCGCGTGGTCCTGGGCTTCGGGAAGATCGCCTCGATCCCCATCAGCCCCATGAGGCGCTGCACCCGCTTCCGGTTCACCACCAGCCCGCGCTTGGCCAGCTCGGTGACCAGCTTGCGGCTGCCCAGGAAGGGATACTGCAGGTGGATCTCGTCCAGCGCCCGCATGACGCCAAGCGTGTCGGCCGGCAACGGCCTGGGCTCGTAGTACACCGTGGACCGCGTCACTTTCAAGAGCTGGCACTGCCTCGTGACCGACACGTCCGCCTCGCGGTCGACCATGGCCTTGCGCTCAGGCGCCGTTAGCGCTTGAGCTTTCCGGACAAGAAATCGCGCTCCATGGTCAACTCGCCGATCTTGGCGTGCAACTCCTGGACCACCTGCTCCTGATCCCGCTGGCGCTCCACCCCGGAGGCGAACACGTCGATGGCGCCCTCCAAGAGTTGCTTCTTCCACGCCCTGATCTGATTGACGTGCACGCCGTACTGCCGGCTCAGCTCGGCGACGGTGCGCTCCTCCTTGGCTGCTTCCAGCGCGACCTTGGCCTTGAACTGCGGAGAGTGATTCCGACGCTGCTTCTTCACGTTGCTCCCCATCCCGGAAGCCTACCGCTTCCGACCTAAGCTGGCTGTCCGGAATCCGGGGTCCAGTTCTGACCGCACTTACCGACAAGCACGTCAGCGAGCTCGTAAGTGAGGCAGTTGCGGAGTGGCTTGAGCGGCGTGGCAGCTGACCAACACTATGCGGATGGTCAAACGCTACCGCTTGGCGCATGAACAGCGCGAGTTCGACCGCGACCACCGTGTGGGCCCCCCAGTGGTTGAGTATTCACAGAGTCGCTCGGCCTCCCGAAGACGGCCCGTAACCTG
>CAYOXR010000019.1:0-4230 GCA_964407955.1 uncultured bacterium
CGAACCTGCCCCCGCGCGTCAAGGCGTGGATCGACATCCTCGCCACGATCCTCTTCCTGCTGCCGTTCTGTCTGATGGGCATCTACTTCAGTCACCACTACGTGGCAGCGAGCTGGCGCGTGCACGAGATGAGCCCCAACCCCGGGGGGCTGGCGCGCTACCCCATCAAGACGGTCATCGTCATCGCGTTCGCCTTGTTGATCGCGCAGGGCCTCAGCGAGATCATCAAGAACGTCGCGTTCCTCACCGGGCGACGGGACTCGCGCAGCATGTACGCCACGTTGGCGGAGGAGCGCCCGGACGATAGCGCGGTGCACGCCTGATGCTCGGCCTGTGGATGTTCGCCGCAGCCGTCGTCATGCTGCTGATCGGCTTCCCGGTGGCCTTCAGCCTGGGCGGCACGGCGGTCCTGTTCACCCTGATCGGCAGCGACTTCACCCACAAGTTCCTCGGCTTCAGCCTGCCGTGGCACCCGATCTTCACGGTGGCCCGGCTCAACATCCTGCCCCAGCGCATCTTCGGCAACATCATGGACAACTACACGCTGGTGGCCGTGCCCTTCTTCGTGTTCATGGGCGTGATGCTCGAGAAGTCGGGGCTGGCCGAGGAGCTGCTCGAGACCATGGGCATCTTGTTCGGCAGCCTCCGCGGTGGGCTGGCCATATCGGTGGTGGCGGTAGGCGCGCTGCTCGCCGCCTCGACCGGTGTGGTGGGGGCGTCCGTGGTGACGATGGGCGTGCTGGCCCTGCCGGTGATGCTCAAGTACAACTACAGCAAGCCGCTCGCCACAGGGGTCATCTCGGCATCCGGCACGCTCGGTCAGATCATCCCTCCCAGCATCGTGCTGGTGATCCTGGGCGACCAGATCGGCGTGTCGGTCGGCGACCTGTTCCTCGGCTCGTTCATCCCCGGCTTCGTGCTGGCCGGCCTGTTCATGGTGTGGGTGGCCATCGTGGCGCTTCTCCGGCCGCACGAGGCGCCCGCGCTGCCCAAGGAGGCGCGCAACATCTCCGGCGGGCAGCTCGCGCTCAAGGTCGTGAAGAACCTCATCCCACCGCTCTTCCTGATCTTGCTCGTGCTGGGCACCATCTTCTTCGGCATCGCCACCCCCACCGAGGCGGGTGCCATGGGCGCGGTCGGAGCCATGCTGCTGGCGCTGGTCAATCGCCGGCTCAACCTCTCCAACCTCGTTAGCACGATGGACCAGACGCTGAAGCTGACCAGCATGGTGTTCATCATCCTGGTGGGCGCGACGACCTTCTCGATGGTCTTCCGTGCGCTGCACGGAGACATCGCCGTCGATCACTTCCTCAGCAACCTGCCGTGGGGCGAGTTCGGATTCATCTTCTTCACGATGCTCGCGATCTTCCTGCTCGGCTTCTTCATCGACTTCATCGAGATCACCTTCATCGTCGTGCCGCTGATCGCGCCCATCGCCACGCGCTTCTTCGGTCACGACCTGATGGTGTGGTTCGGGGTGCTGATCGCCATGAACCTGCAAGCCTCGTTCCTGACCCCACCGTTCGGCTTCGCGCTGTTCTACCTCAAGGGGGTGGCGCCACCCGAGGTCAAGACCATCGACATCTACCGCGGGATCATCCCCTTCGTAATCATCCAGGTCATCGCGGTGGTGATCATCGCGGTCGCGCCCGGCATCGTGAACTTCCTGCCGTCGCTGGCCGCCGGCCACTGAGCGCAGGCCAGGGAGTCGCAGCGTGCGCGGCGGGCCGGGCGCGATCGCCGTGCCGTGCGCCCACGCCGCACCGTGCCCCCACGCTCAGCCGGCGCGCCCCGTTCCGGGGCGCGCCGGCTGCATGGCGCGGACGTGAGCTGGACGCTCAGCTCAAGTGTGCTGGAAGATGAAGTTCAGGAACGCGTAGGAGTTGATCTTGTCGAAGCCCCGCACCTGACCCATGAACGCGGTCATGGAGTCGGAGATCTTCTTGTAGTTGGCGTTGGTGTTGCGCAGGTCGTCGTTGACCTTGAGCCAGCCATTGTAGAAGGTCTTGAGAACGTCCGGAGGGAAGACCTTGGGCTGAGCGCCGGCGGCAACGAGCCGCTTGAAGGCGGCAGGGTCGTCATCGGTGTAGTCCGAGAGCATCTGCACGTTGACCGCCTGGCTGGCGTTCTGGATGATCCCCTTGATCTCGTCGGGAAGGCCGTTCCAGGTGTCGAGGTTGATGTACAGGCAGAAGGCCGCGCCCGGCTCCTGCCAGCCGGGGCCGTAGTAGTACTTGGCGGCCTTGTTCAACCCCAGGATCTCGTCGTCGTGGGGCCCCACCCACTCGGCCGCGTCCAGCACACCGCGTTGAAGGGCCAGGAAGATCTCGCCGCCGGCGAGCGTCTGGACGTTGGCCCCGGCCTCCGAGTAGACCTTGGCCCCCAGCCCCGCGGTGCGGAAGGAGAGCCCCTTGAGGTCGGCCGGAGTGTTGATCTCCTTGTTGAACCAGCCACCCATCTGCTGCCCCGTGTTGCCGGCCAGCAACGCCTTGAGATTGCTCTTGGCGTTCAGCTCGTCCCACAGCGCCTGGCCGCCGCCGGACTCGATCCATGAGTTGATCTGCCGCGGCGTGAGCCCGAACGGCACCGTGGTGAAGAAGGCGTGTGCGAAGTCCTTGCCGACGTAGTAGTACGAGGCCGAGTGCCCCATCTCGAACGCCCCGCTCGAGACCGCATCGAAGACCTCGAGGCCGCCGACCTGCGCGCCGGCTTCGTACACCTGGATGGTCACGTCCCCGTTCGTCATGACCTTGATGCGGTCGGCGATGCTCTGGGCCCCGCCGAACAGGTTGTCGAGCGACCTGGGCCAGGACGTCACCATGCTCCACTGATACTTGGCGTTTTGGGCGTTGGCGAACATCAGGGGCGACAGGGTTGCTCCGGCCGCCACCACACCCGCCTTCTTGAGGAAATCACGGCGCTTCATACATCCTCCCGATGCTGGCCTGTTGGCTGTTTCGACCACGCCCAGTATAAGGACTCATCGAAGCTTCATGTGGGGCGCGCTTGTGTACGGGACACCGGCAAGACAACGAGCGGCCGAGTAGTGGAATGCTCGTCGCCTGCCAAGAGGAGGGGTGCGTACAATGGCGGGCATGAAGCGACTCTCCAAGGCACGTCTGCTGATCACCCTGGTGGCCGTGGTGCTGGCGGCCGGCCTGGCAACGGCGAGCGCGCAGGATGACTGGATCGGCATCCGCAGCGGCTACCCGTTGGGCGTCACGCTCCACCTCGGCATAGGCAACGCCCTGGGCAACGGCACCGACCTGCGCGTCAGCGGCCGCATCGAGGTCCACAACAACGTGGCGCGCTACGGCCTGGGCATCGACGCCATGCACGACATCCTGTACACGTCGCCCTTCTCGGTCTACATCGGTGCGGGACCGGCGATCGAGTTCGGCTCCGGCAGCACCTGGCTCGACGTTCATGCCCTGGCCGGAAGCGAGTTCCGCTTCGTGCCCCTGGGCGTGCCTCAACTCGGGCTCTTCCTCGAAGGCACCGTCGGCGCGCTGATCGGCGTCAGCAACGCTGCCTCGGAGATTCCCAGCTTCGGCCTCGCGCTCGGCGTGAACTACCACTTCTAGGGCCGCCGCGGTACCACGGCGATCACCCGCGTCCGGCGTCCTCGCCATCGATCAGGGCAGCCAGGGCAGCGGGCTGTTCCGGCGCCAGCAACAACGGCTCGCCGGTCCTGAAGTGGAGCATGACGCCGCTGCCGCGCCGCACCCCGACGATGACCCGCGTCCTGCCGAGTCCCGAGAAGGGGAAGCGTCCGACGTAGTAGCCGGGCAGGTGGCTGCTCGGCCAGCCCAGGTGGACGCCCGGGGCTACATGAAGGTCGAACGCCACCACCTCGGCGCGGGTGATCGACGCCAGCCTCAGTCGGCGACGGTCGAACAGCGTGGTCACCTCCAGGCTGCGTCCCCGCAGGCGGTAGTCGAGGCGATGCGGGGCGGCTCTCAGCGCCCAGAACGTGAGCGTCACGATGCCCAGCACCGCGCCCGCGGCAACCAGGGGCACGACCGCGGCGTGATGATGTCGCGGCTCCGCTCCGGCCCGGGTCGCAAACCGCAGCAGCACGAACGCAGCCGCCGCCACGGGCACGACCAGCAGCGCCGTGACCCAGCGTGCCGGCGGCTCCCGCTGGGGGCCCAACCCGTCCCGGCCACGTCGTGACTCAGCCATCGTCTTCCGCCGTTGCGGCGCGCTCTCCGGCCGCGGTTGCCGGGC
>CAYOXR010000020.1:0-5648 GCA_964407955.1 uncultured bacterium
GGTCGTGGGCTCGTCGGCGACGATGAGGCTGGGCTGACAGGCCAGGGCGATGGCGAGCAGGACCAGCTGCTTCATCCCGCCGGAGAGCTCGTGGGGGTAGGCATCGAAGAGCTGATCGCCGCGCGGGAGGTCCACCTCGCGGAAGTACTGGGTCGCCTTCTGGCGCAGCTCGGCCTTGCCGCGGATGTGCTGGTGGACCTTCAGCACCTCCGAGATCTGGGTGCCGACGGTGAACACGGGATTGAGCGCGGTGGACGGGTTCTGGAGGATGACGGCGACCTTGCGGCCGCGGACCTGACGCCGGGCGTCGCCGCGCAGGGGCAGCATCGAGATGTCCTCCACCACGATGCTGCCGCTCACGTCGCTCTTCTTCGGGTAGAAGCCCAGCAAAGACATCGCCGTCAGCGACTTGCCGCTGCCCGTCTCGCCCACGAGCGCCAGCACCTCGGCCTGCCCCACGTCCAGAGACACGCCGTTCACCACGCGGGCGACGCCGCTACCCGTGCGGATCGCGATGCCGAGGCCGTCGATGCGCGCGACGCTCATGACGTCCGCCTGCGCTCTCTGCCATGCCGGCCGTGGATCATTGGATCGACAGCCTCGGGTCGATGGCGGCCCGGATGAGGTCGACGATCAGGTTGGTGACGGCGTAGCCGGAAGCGACGAGCACCACCACACCCAGGATGGACGGCGTGTCGATCGCCTGGATCGAGTTGACGGCGTAGGTGCCGAGCCCCTGCCAAAAGAAGATGAGCTCGATATAAAAGTCGCCCGTGAGCGAGAACGCGAAGATCAACCCCAGCGCGGTGAGCGCTGTCCCGAGCGCGTTCTTGAGGGCATAGCGGAAGTAGATCTGCAGGCTCGAGTAGCCGTTGGCCATGGCCAGCCGGATGTAGTCGTAGCTCAACACGTCGAGCATGGTGGCGCGCGTCATGCGGGCGATGAAGCCGATGGAGTACGCGCCGAGCGCCAGGCTCGGCAGGATCAGGTGCCACAGGGCGTCGCCGAGAGCAGCCATGTGGCCGGTGACGATGGCGTTGAGGATGGGGAAGCCGGTGACGTGTGGCAGCGCGTGGGCGTAGCTTCGGTCGAGCTGGCCCCCGAGGGGGAGGAGGTGCAGGTGGCCGAAGAACACGATCTGCAGCAGCAGGGCCAGCCAGAAAGCCGGGATGCTCACGAAGCCGGCGTTGCTGAGGCGAATCGCGGTGTCGACCGCGCTGCCCGGCCGGCGGCTGGCGTACACGCCCAGGGGGATGCCGAAGATGGTGGCGAGGACGGTGCTGGCGATGACGAGCTCGAGCGTCGGCGGCAGGAACGTCATGAGGTCGTGAAGCACCTCGCGGTGCGTCCGCAACGAGATCCCCCAGTGCCCCGTGACGAGGCCCTTGAGGAACAGCAGGTACTGCATGTAGAGGGGCTTGTCGAGCCCGAGGAGCTTGCGGGCCTGCTCGATCTGGGCCGCGTGTGGGTGCAGACCCGCGTAGATCGCCGCGGGATCGGTGGGCACGATGTGCGAGAGCACGAACGTGATGAGGGTGATGCCGACGATCAACGCGACCGTGTGCAGCACCCGTCGGCCGATGTAGATCCAGATTCCGGCTCGCACCTTCTAGGCGTCTCCCGTGGACGTCGAATCCCGTTGGCGGGGCATGGTGTCCGCTCTCGCTCGTGGCCTGACCGGCGCGTTCGCCGGTCTGGGGTTGCAGCTCGGCTGCTCGCCCAGACCGGCGTGACGTGCCTTGTCCGCCGTAGTCGCTAGGTCGACGGGTGGAGCGGGTAGTAGAAGATGACGAACGGGTAGGCCGGGTTGGCCTGGTAGCCGCCCACGGACTTGTTCATCACCAGGATGCTGGCGTCCTGGTACAGCCAGGCGGCGGGAACCTGCTGGTACAGGATGTCTTCCAGCTGCGCGAAGAGCGTCTGGGCCTCGTCCGGGGCGGTCACCTCGGCCTTGGAGGCCGCCTCCAGCAGGCTGTCGAACTGCTTGTTGCAGAAGTAGGACAGGTTCCATACCGTCTTGGTCTCGCAAGCGTACAGCGCCTTCAGGTCGGGCGTCGAATCGGAGTAGCTGGGCCAGTCAAGGAGCAGGAAGATGTCCTGCGCCTTCTGCGGGTCGCCCTTGCCGAGCGCCCACTGCTCCTGCCACAGGATCGGCTTGATGGTCAGGTCCACGCCGATCTTGGCGAAGGCTTCCTTCATGAGGGGCGCGAACTTCTGCTCCTCGGGGTTCTGGGAGGCGTAGGTGACGGTGAGGTGCAGGCCGCCGTTGGGGTAGCCCGCCTGCGCCAGCAGCGCCTTGGCCTTCTGCAGGTCCTGGTGGTACTGCGGGAGCCCCGCGACGTGGGGGTATTGGCCGTACGGGAGCGGCCCGTCGAGCTGCTTCCCGTAGCCTCCGGTCGCGACCTTGACGATGGCCTGGTAGGGGATCGCGTACGCCAGGGCCTTGCGTACCAACACGTTGTTGAGCGGCGCCTTCTTGATGTTGAAGAAGGCGTTGTACCAGTAGAAGGACGGGTTGGCATCGACCACCAGGTTGGGGTTGGCCTTCACCGCCGTGAGCGCCTGGACGGTGATGGCGGTGGCGATATCGGCCTGTCCCGAGGCGACCATCTGCTGCTGGACGGAGCTCTGGGACACGATCTGGTTCACGATCGTGGTGTAGTGGCTTCCGCTCCAGCCGCCCCAGTAGTCCGGGAAGGCCTTGAGGTCGATCTCCGCGCCACGCTGGTAGCCGCTGATGGTGTAGGGGCCGGTGCCGTCGTCATGCCCGGCGTTGAACCACGACTGGGGCTGCTTGAGCCCGTCGGGTCCGACGATCCACGCGCCGTACTCCGAGCTCACGATGTGATCGAGCGGCGCCGCGTACTTGAGCTGGATCGTGACCGTGTCCGGATCCGTTGCCGTCACCGACTTCACCGGCGCCCAGATGTAGGCGGCGCCCTGGTTGGTCTTGATGGTCTGGTTGATGGAGTTGGCGACGCTCTGGGCGGTCATGACGCTGCCGTCGTGGAAGTGGACCCCCTGACGGATCGTGAACGTCCAGGTCAGGCCGTCGGGGGAATGCGTCCACTTCGTGGCCAGCTGCGGAAGGATCTTGGTGGTGCCGTTCTCGCTCTGGGCGTAGGTCAGGCCCTGGTAGACGTTCGCCATGTAGCCGACCTCGGTGGACAGCGTGTAGAGGGGATCGAACGTCGTCACCCCGGCGGTGGTGGCCACGGTGAGCGTGTTGTTCTGGGCTAGTGCAGTGGCTGCACTCCCGGCCAGGACGATGACGGCCCCGGCCATCAACGCTTTTGCGAACGCACGCAATCTTGCTTTCATGGAACGCGTCACCTCCGTCGTGGAATCCTCCGCCACGGTGCACGTGCAGCCCATAGCGGCACCCGCCCGTGCCCGACAGCGACCGACCTTCAGCGTGAAAGCCAAGCTATCAGGACATCCGTCCCCATGTCTACGTAGGAAAAAGCGAACGTTGCGGTCGTAGGTCATACAAATCCTGTGAAGGGCGGATCGCCGTTCGGGCGGCGGGACGGGCCCTGCCGGGTTGGCCCTCGAGCGTCGCCGGCGCGTCGCGGCGGGACCCGTCGAAGCGGCTCCAGTCGCGTCCCCGGCAGTGTCTTGTTGAATCCCTGGCGGCCAACGCGTCGGCCGGAGTCCAGGGAGGCGGCCGCCCGTTTCGTCGGTCGCCGCAACCGATAGCATGGGGCCATGACGTTGCAGGAAGCCCTCGCTCTCCCCAGCCTGCGGCGTGCCGAGGTGGTCGCGGGGCGTTCCGGCCTCGACCGTGAGGTGCGGTGGGTCCACGTGGTCGACAATCCGGACCCGGTCTCGTGGGTGCGGGAGGGCCAGCTCGTCCTCACCACGGGCTACGCCTGGCCGCGCGTCGCCAGCGAACAGGTGGCGCTGATCGATGAGCTCGCGGGGCGCGGCGTGACGGCGGTGGGGCTCGCCGTTCCCCAGTTCTTCGAGGCCGTGCCCGCGGTGATGCGGTCCGAGGCCGAGCGGCTCGGCCTGCCGGTGGTGGAGGTGCCCTGGGAGGTGCCGTTCGCCGAGATCACGCAGGAGGTCCACAACGAGCTCTTGCGCGAGCAGATGAGCGTGCTGGAACGCTCCGAGGCCATCCACGGCGCCCTCACGGCGGCGGCGGCGAACGCCAGGAGCCTGAGCGAACTCGCGTCCGAGCTGAGCGGCCTCGCCGGCAGAGCGGTCGCCTTCACCGGCATGGAGGGGGAGATCCTGGCGGGCGCGGAGCTCCAGGGCGCCGCCCACGAGCGCCCCGCGCTGTGGGAGGAGGCGGGCTTCTGCACGTTTGCGCGGGACGTGGCCGAGCGCCTGCGCCGGCGCCGCAGGGACCAGACCGGCTCGCTGAGCGTGACCCTGCCAGAGAAGCTGGGCCGCGAGCGCTGCGCCGTCGCGCCCATCCGGATGCACGGCGCGCAGTCCGCCGTGGTGTGGCTCGTCGAGGGCGGGCGTCCCCTCGACCGGCTCGACGAGCGCACCGCCGAGCACGCCGCCATCGTGGCCGCACTCCACCTCGCGCACCAGGCGCAGCTGGCATCGATCGAGCAGCGCTTCCGGCGAAGCTTCCTGGACTCGCTCATCGAGGGGCGCTTCGAGCCGTCCCCGGAGGCCGTGGAGCGCGCCCGCCTGCTCGGGTTCGATCCGCAAGCGCGCTACCTGGTCGGGCTGGTCATGGCCTTCGAGCCCGTGCCGCTGAGCCTGAGCGGCTTCTCCCGGGTCGAGGACGTCGCCGAGCGGCTGCGCAGGCAGTTGCTCGATCTCGGCGCCCCGGGCCTGTTGACCGTCTCGCTCAACCGCGTGGCCTTCCTCGTGCCCGAGAGCGTGCCGCCCGAAGGGGTCTGGCGGGGCTTCGCCGCCGACAAGCTGGCGTGCGTGGTGTCGAGCGCCCGGCAGGGCGTGGCCGCCATTCGCGAGACGTTCGACGAGCTGTTCTCGGTGGCCCCGCACGTCAGCGAGCCCGGCCTCGCGATGCTCGACGCCATGTTGCTGCCGCGCCTGCTCCGTGGCGACGAGGCGGCGCGGAAGGCCCTCGAGCGCAAGTACCTGGAACCGCTGCGCCGGGCGAAGGGCGGGGCGCCGCTGGTCGAGACGCTGCTCGCCCTTCCGCTGGAGGGGTTCCACCTCGGCCGTGTGAGCGAGCGTCTCGGCGTCCACATCAGCACGCTGCGGCACAGGCTGGAGCGCATCGAGAGCGTTGCGGGCATCGATCTGCGCGACCCGACGACCCGCATCGAGCTCGGCATCCTGACGGTGGTCTCCCACAATATCTAGGAAGGGGTGACCCTTCCTTCTACTTTCGGTAGGTAGACGGCACCCCGTGCGCCTTGCTAGGTTGTCGTCCATCACCGAAGGTCAGCACCGGTGCATCAAGGCTGGTCGGACCGGTCCGTTCGCTTGGGGCGGTTCGGCCTCGTGCTCGAAGGGGGTCCATGAACAGTCCCGACGATCGCACACAGGCGCTGCTCGACGAGCGGCAGAAGCACGTTCCCCGCGGTCTGCACACCGCCCACCCGATCGTCGTGGCGCGGGCGAAGGGTGCCGAGCTGTGGGATGTCGACGGCAACGCGTTCATCGACTTCGTCGGGGGGATCGGGGTCATGAACGTGGGTCACGGGCACCCGCGGGTG
>CAYOXR010000021.1:0-4895 GCA_964407955.1 uncultured bacterium
GGCCAGGTCAGGTGTCCGTGGTCGAAGAAGTGGACGGCGGTGGGCGGCTCGAAGGTGGCGTTGGGGTTGATGTCGTGCTCGGGGTAGGGCGCGAAGAAGTCGGCGAACGCGGCCAGGAGGTACATGATCGCCAGGATGACCAGCGCCACGCGCGCCATGGGGTGCTTCTTGAACTGCTGCCACGCGATGTTCGTGAGGCTGGCGCCCTGCACGCTAGACGTGGCCGGCGCGCCGCGCTCGGAGGTCGGGGTGGTGGCCGCGTCCGCCATGTCAGTACCGGATCCTCGGGTCGATCATCGCCAGTGCCAGGTCGGATAGCAGGTTGCCGAGCATCAGGAGCAGCGTGACGATGGTCAGCAGCGCCATGACGACGTAGACGTCCTGGGCGAAGATGGCGCTGATGAGGAGCGGCGTGATGCCCGGCCAGCCGGTCACGAACTCCACGGATCCGGCGCCGGAGACCAGCGCGGGCAGGGCCGACCCGATGTACGCCACGATCACCAGGATGGCGTTTCGCATGGCGTGCTTGACGTTGACGGTGCGCTCCGGCAGGCCCTTGGAGCGGGCCGTGCGGATGTAGTCCTGGCTGAGGGTCTCGAGCATCTCGCCGCGCATGATGCGGCTGGTGAACGCCAGCGACGACAGCGTCACGACCGCCACCGGTCCGATCAAGTGCCAGCCGACGTTGATGATCTTGTGCCAGGTCGTGAAGTCGCTGAAGCCGGTGCTGGTCATGCCGCCCGTGGGCAACAGGAACCAGTGGAAGTGGTGGTACCACTGCACCGTGAACGCCAGCAGGATGAGCGCCAGGAAGAAGTTCGGCACCGCCAGCCCCAGCAGGCTGAACACGGTGAGCGCGCGGTCGGTCAGCGAGTACTTGTGCAGCGCCGAGTACATTCCGATGGGGATGGCGATGGCGAATGCCAGCAGGGTCGCCGGCAGCAGCAGCACCATGCTGTTGCGCATGAGCGGCAAGATGAGCGCGGTGACGCTGCCCTTGCTGGTCATGCTGGTGCCGAGGTTGAAGTGGAGCACCACGTTGCGCAGCCAGTACAGGTAGCGCAGGTACCAGGGATGGTCGAGCCCCAGCACCGCGCGGATGCGCGCGGCCTTGTCGGGGTCGACCTGGTCGAACGCGAACTGCGTCGCGAAGTCGCCTGGTGCCGCCTGGATGATCCCCCAGGCCACGAAGGTGGCGATCACGAAGGTTGGGATCAGGTTGAACAGGCGCCTGATGATGTAGGGAACCATCGCTCGGGAAGCCTCCGCGCGGTCTGTGTCGAGCACCAGCGGGGAAGCTGGCTAAGCCGTTCTCGGACGCCGACAGCGCATTCTAAGCCACGGCCGCCTTACGTGCGGGGCGGAAGTGACCGATAGCACGGGAGGGCCCATGAGGGCCCTCCCGATCGCGCGGCACATGGGCGCCGCTCAGCGCAGCGTGACCAGCTCGCGGAAGTTGCCCGGGTTGATGGGCGCCTGGATGCTGTTGGCGTCCATCGCCGACTTCGGCCATATGTTGCCGAGGTCGGTGTAGAAGCTGAACGCTTCGGTGATGAGCGGCGTGATGGGCAGCCACTGCCGCATGAGCGCGGCGCGCTTGTCGTAGATGTCCACGCGCTGCTGCTTGTTCAGCGTGCTGTTCATCTCCTGGCTGTACTGGCCCATCAGCACTTCCCAGGACTGCAGGTCCTTGACGCTCTTGTTCCAGGCGTTGAGGTTGCTGCCGGGGACCAGGCCGTTGACGAAACTGGGGTTGTCGACGTCGCCGCCGGACAGGCCCCAGATCTCTGCGTCATAGTTCACCGTGCGGCCCTTGGCGGGGTTGTAGTCGGCGCTGGTGCCCACGATCGAGTTGGCCCAGATCTGCGTGGACACCTCGCGCGGGTTCACCTTGACGCCGTAGGGCGCCAGCGTCTGAGCGATGACCTGCGCCTCCTGGCCGCGGCGGTTGTTGCCGCTGTTGAACTGCAGGTCGAACGCCGCCTTGCAGCCGGTGGTGGGGTTGGTGAGCACGCCGCTGGAGTCCTTCTGGGTGAAGCCGATGTTCTTGAGCAGCTGCACGGCCTGCTCGGGGTCGTGCGGCAGCGGCCCCAGCGCGGGGTCGTCGAAGGGCCTGGCGGCGGGCGTGCTGTTCCAGTCCTTGGCGGGGTAGCCGAGGCCCCCGACGGCGGCGTTCACCAGCGCCTGGCGGTCGATCATCATGCTGATGGCGCGCCGGAAGAACACGTTCTTGAACATGTCGGCCTTGCACTTGTCGGTGTTGTTGAAGTTGTAGGTGATGAAGTCGACGGCCGTGCTGGGGCCGATGTTGGCGTACAGCGTGCCGTGGATGTTGCTCTTGTTGATGGCGTCGTTCACGGCCTTGACCTGGTCGAGGTTGACCGGCCAGTAGAAGTCGGCCTGGCCGGTGATGACGCGGCTCAGCACCTGGTTCTCGTCCTTGACCAGGGTGGTCGTCCAGGCGTCGGGGCCGGGAACCGCCGAGCCGTCGGCCGCCTGGACCTCCTTGCCGTACTGCGGGTTCTTCTTGAAGGACACGCGCTCGCCGGGCCGGAACTCGGTGAGGATGTAGGGGCCGCCCGAGATGATCTTGCTGGGGTCGGTGTCGACGCCCCACAGCGCCTTGATGCCGGCGGCGCCCTTGGCCTGGTAGACCGGCATGAAGATGTGTGCCGGGACCAGGCCGTCGTTGGTGCAGTCCTTGACGGCGATGGCGTTGACCGCCGGGGTGGCGAGGGTCACCTCGTACTGGTACTTCCCGAGAATGGTGAGCGTGGACTTGTGGCCGCCCACCTCCGAGCACGAGTAGTTGTTCGACTCCACCTTGGGGTCGCCGATGATCGTCCAGGTGGCCTTGACGTCGTCGGTCGTCATCTCCACGCCGTCGGACCACTTCCAGCCCTGGCGCAGCGTGACGACCCACTGCTGGTCCTGCTTGAGGACCTTGATGTCCTTGGCCCAGTAGAGGTTGTAGCTGCCGTCGGGCTTCTGGTAGGAGCGGTTGCCCAGCCAGTCGCGGTAGACGGTGCCCGGCCCGGCGTACAGCCCGATGAGGACCGACTCCTGGATGCTCGAAGTCAGCACCGGGTTGAGCGTGGTGATGTCGCCGAACTGGGTCTCGTGGATGGTGCCGCCCTGCTTGAGGGTGGGGGCGTAGTCCTTCGGATAGGTGAACGTGTCGATCTGGGCCGATGCCGCGGCCACGAACAGGGCAGCGACGACGATGAGCAAGGTTCGCTTCACTCCATGACCTCCTCGAGATGTCGCGAATGGCTGGCCCACGACGACCCCCACAGGGACCGGCACATCCCTTGGACATTGCACGTACGCCGTAGCCTACCCGTTGGTCGGGGTCAGTTCAAGAGCACGCGACGTTGTGTGAGGCGAGTCCTGGCGCGCACTGAAGGGTTCCGCACCAGGCCGAGCAGCGGCCCCTTGGACCCCGCACGGCCCGCGCTCGCTCAGGCGCGCGGCACGACCTGGAGCGCGAGCGCCAGCAATCCCCAGATCACGCCCAGCCAGATGGTCATGCGATGGAGCCCTCCGGCCGTGCCGCCCATGCTCCCGAAGTCCCCGCCGCCGCCGCCGCCGCCGAGGACGTCACCCAGCCCCGACTGCTTCGGTTCCTGCATGAGGGTGATGATGGTGACCAGCACGGAGTCGATCATGAACAGGCCGAATACGATCCAGAACATTCTTCCTCCAAGCGCGGGCCGGCGGCGCGCGTGGCGCCGGGCCGTGGGCGCTCATCCACGACGGGTGGTGCCGAGAGCGGGACTCGAACCCGCACGGGTTGCCCCGGTAGATTTTGAGTCTACTGCGTCTACCGATTCCGCCATCTCGGCCCGCGTGCGGCTGCTCGAGCCGCCCGCATCCAAGCCTACCGGGATGGTGGCGGGGCAGGCAAGGGCCGGCGGCGGCGCGCCGTCGTCTCGTCCGCCGCTGGCGCTCAGCCCTCGGCGATGTCGGCGAAGCCCTCGAGGCGCAGCAGCGCGTCCCCGAGCGTGTCGATCAACATCCCCAGGCTGCCGAGGGTGAACAACCACACGCCGGCGGTCTGGAGCGATCCGAAGAAGAAGAAGACGCTGCCGACGAAGAAGCAGGCGTTGCCGATGAGCCCCAGGCCGGTATGGATCCATGGGTAGTCCCCTGCGATCCGGCGGAGCGGCATCAGGTGTGGCAGGTTCATCAGCCGGCGGAATGGCGAGATCGACATGCTTCGGCCTCCTTCGGAGCGGCCGGGCGGGCGGCGCGCCACGCGGGACCTGCTCCGACCGGTCGATGGTAGAGTACGCCCGTCGCCAGGCGCCGACCCGCCGGTGCCAGGTGGGCCCGGTGGCTTCGTGCGGCGGGCTGCGATCCCAGGATGACCATGACCATCGCCGTTGTCCGTTTCCCAGGCAGCAATTGCGACGACGATGCGCGTCACGCCTTCGAGTTCGTGCTGGGGGCGCCGGTGCGCTACGTGTGGCACCGCGAGACGTCGCTGGGCGGCGCGGACGCCGTCGTGCTGCCCGGTGGCTTCAGCTACGGCGACTACCTGCGCGGCGGCGCGCTGGCCGCGCTATCTCCGATCATGGACACGGTGCGCCGCTTCGCGGAGCGCGGCGGTCCGGTGCTCGGCATCTGCAACGGCTGGCAGATCCTCACGGAAGCCCGCCTGCTGCCCGGCCAGCTGGCGCGCAACCCGTCGTTGCACTTCAAGTGCCAGGACGTGCACCTGCGCGTGGAGCGCGCCGACCTCGCCTTCACCGGGCGTTATCGGCCCGGTCAGGTGGTGCGCCTGCCCATCGCCCACAACGAGGGCCGCTTTTACGTCGACGACGAGACCCTGGCGAAGCTCGAGGACGACGGGCGGGTGGTCTTCCGTTACGTCGACGCCGCCGGTCGGCTCG
>CAYOXR010000022.1:0-4069 GCA_964407955.1 uncultured bacterium
GCACTATCTGGACGTGCCCGGGCTGGACGAGCGGCAGGCGAAACGCCTCGTGGGCCTGGGCATGACCAAGTACTGCTCGGTTTCCGCCAGCCTCAATGCCGAGATCGCGTACGAGGTGGTGCTCGAGCACGCGGGCGCGGCGGCCGGCACCGCGGCCGGCACCGCGACCGGCACCGTGACCGGCGACGGGGCCGCGGAGGGGGACGGCGAGGAAGCCGACGACGAGGCCGCGAAGGCGGCGGCGGGAGCCTGAGGGGAGACGGGGTCGATTCGGTGGCGGATCCGCGGCGGGATACGGACGAGGGCGTCGGCAGCGCTGTCGAGCCGGGCGCCGCCGTGCGCCCGGCAGTGGCCGATGCCCGGCCTGCCGTGGCCCAGGAGGAGCCGGCGGCGGACGAGGAGGACGCGGTCGTTGCCAACGGCGAGCCGACCGTGCGTGATGAGCAGCCGGGCGCTGCCGACGGCGGGCCGGCCGTTGTCGAGGAGGAGCCGGCCGCGGCCGAGGAAGACCCGGTCGTTGCCGATGGCCAGCCGGCCATGTTCGAAGGGCTGCCCACGGCGCTCGACAGGGAACGGGGCTCGGCGCCGGGTCGCGGGCGGCTGGCCGCCCCCGAGCTCTACTTCAACCGCGAGCTGAGCTGGCTGGACTTCAACGAGCGCGTGCTGGAGGAGGCCGAGGACCAGCGCACGCCGCTGCTCGAGCGGCTGCGGTTCGTGGCGATCTTCGGCTCCAACCTCGACGAGTTCATGATGATCCGCTATGCCGGCCTGAAGGAGCAGGTGTCGGCCGGCGTGACGCGCCTGACCCCCGACGGCATGGGGCCGCGCGAGCAGATCGTCGCCATCACCAGGCGCGTGCACGATCTCGTCGAGCGGCACCGCGCGCTGCTCCAGGACGACATCCTGCCGGCGCTGGCGCGCGCAGGCGTACGCCTGCGCGCGGCGTCGGAGCTGGAGGGCGAGCAGCGCGCAGCGGTGAACAGCTACTTCGACCGCGAGCTCTACCCGCTGCTGACGCCGCTCGCGGTGGACGGCGCGCACCCGTTCCCGCGCCTGCCCAACCTGAGCTTCTCGCTGCTGCTCGAAGTCGTCGACAGCGACACGGGCGCGCCCCACGGCGCCGTGGTGCAGGTGCCGAGCGTGCTTCCACGCTTCCTGCGGCTGCCGGGCGAGGGCCACGACTACGTGCTGCTCGAGGAGGTCATCGCCGAGCGCGTGAGCGAGCTCTTCCCGGGCCACGAGGTGCGGCGCGCGCACGGCTTCCGCATCACCCGCGACGCCGACATCGACATCGCCGAGGACGAGGCGGACGACCTGTTGCACGTCATCGAGGACGAGGTGCGCCGGCGCCGCTGGGGCGACGCCGTGCGCCTGGAGGTCGCCGGCGGCATGCCGGACGCCTGGGCCGAGCGCCTGCGCCTCAACCTGGGCCTCGACCACGAGGACGTGTTCACCATCCCCAACCACATCAACGTCAGCGACTTCCGCGAGCTGGCCGATCTGGACATGCCCGAGCTGCGCTACCCGCCGTTCGCGGCGCGCCTTCCGAGCGAGTACCGCCGGCACGACGGCGCGCTGGCGGCGGTGCGCGCCGGCGACGTGCTGGTGCACCACCCGTTCCACGACTTCGACGCAGTGCAGATGCTGGTCGACGAGGCGGCGCAGGATCCGGACGTGCTGGCCATCAAGATCACGCTCTACCGGGTCGGCGCGCGCTCGCCGGTGGTGGCGGCGCTGGCGCGGGCGGCGGGCAACGGCAAGTTGGTCACCGCCCTGGTGGAGCTGAAGGCGCGCTTCGACGAAGAGAACAACATCGTCTGGGCGCGCGAGCTGGAGCGGGCGGGCGTCCACGTGGTGTACGGCTTCGCGGGCCTGAAGACGCACTGCAAGGCGCTGCTCATGGTGCGCCGCGAGCAGGGCGAGGACGGGCTGCCGACGACGCGGCTCTACGTCCACCTGGGCAGCGGCAACTACAACCCCACCACCGCGCACGTCTACACCGACATGGCGCTCCTCACGGCGGACGAGGATCTGGGCGCCGACGTGAGCGAGCTCTTCAACTACCTGACCGGCTACAGCAAGCAGCGCCGCTGGCGCAAGCTGTGGGTCGCGCCGGAAACGCTTCGCCGTGAGCTGATGGCGGCCATCGAGCGTGAGACGGCGCTCGCCGCCGCCGGCGAGCCGGGCCGGATCGTCGCCAAGATGAACGCCCTGGTCGACCCCGAGGTTATCCGGGCGCTGTACCGGGCCTCGCAGGCCGGCGTCGACATCGACCTGATCGTGCGCGGTACCTGCTGCCTGCGTCCCGGCGTGCCCGGCGTGAGCGAGCGCATCCGTGTGCGCAGCATCGTGGGCCGCTTCCTGGAGCACTCACGCGTGTTCGCGTTCCGCCACGGCGGAGCCGATGACGTCTTCGTGGGCAGTGCCGACTGGATGCAGCGCAACCTCGACCGACGCGTCGAGACGGTGTTCCCGATCCAGGACGAGCGCCTCAAGCGCAAGGTGTGGGACGTGCTCGAGCTGTTTCTACGCGACAACGTGAAGGCGCGCGAGCTCGGTCGCGACGGCCGCTATCGGCGCGTGGCCCGCGCGCGCGGGCAGCACCGCTGCGACGCCCAGCTGCGCTTGCTGGAGATCTCCGAACGCCGCGGCCTGGGGGCCTGAGCGCGGCGCTCGCCGCGCGTGCGGGCTGCCGCCGGGCTCCGACGGCTCAGGCCTGCAGCGGTCCCGGCAGGTCGGAGCCGCTGGGCGCGTCGTCGCCGCCCCGGCCGGCGGCGAAGCCCGTCTGCAGCCCCATCAGGTAGCCGAGCTTGAGCATGAACATCAGCGTGTCCCGGTCGTCCTGTGCGACGCGGTCGGCCACGTACTCGTCGGTGCCGTCGGGCAGCGAGACGGCGTCGATCTCCTTCTGGTAGCGCTTGCGCATCTCCTCGAGGAAGGCGCGGATCGTCTCCTTGCTCATGGCATTGCGGTCGCAGGAAGACGCCTACGCGGACGCCTGCTGCGCCGGCGCCTCCTTCCCGTCTGCCAGCTGCTCGGCGAGCCAGGCGATGATCGCCTCGGCGGTGCCGAGGTTGGTGGCGAGCGGCACGTCGTGCACGTCGCAGATGCGCAGCAGCGCCGACACGTCCGGCTCGTGCGGCTGGGCGGTGAGCGGATCGCGGAAGAACAGCACGGCCAGCACGCGGCCCTCGGCGATGCGCGCCCCCACCTGCAGGTCGCCCCCCTCCGGCCCGGAGTTGAGGCGTTCCACGCTGAGCCCGGCCTTGCTCTCCAGCACCCCGCCGGTGGTGCGCGTGGCGATGAGCGGGAAGCGGCTCAGCACGTCGGCATGCTCGCGGGCGAAGATCGCCAGGTCGAGCTTCTTCTTGTCATGCGCGATCAGTGCGACAGCCCTCATGCGTCCAGTCTAGAGGCTCGATGCGCGGGCTTGCGTGTGAAGGGCGTGCCGAGGGCCGGCGCCGAGGCGGCTCACCGCGCCGGGACCAGCCACACCTCCGTGCCGAGCGGCGCCTGTGCCAGACGCCACAGGTCGCGGACGTCGACCACGGCCGGCTTGGCGTAGCCGCCGGTACGGCCGCGGTCGGCCAGCAGCACGATCGGCTGGCCGTCGGCAGGCAGCTGGAGCGCGCCCCAGGGCGACCCCTCGGAGCGCACGTCGGCGGCCGCTTGCGGCAGGGCGGGGCCCTCGAGGCGCACGCCGGTGCGATCGAAGCCCGCCACGTGGAAGCTGGTGCCGGTCAGCCCCGCGAAGACGTCGGCGTCGAACTGCGGGCCGGGGTGGATGCGCAGCTCGAGCAGGCCGGGGTAGCGGGGGTGCAGCGACGGGCGCGTGGCGTCCACGGACGCGGGCCCGCTCGGGGCGTTCCCCTGTCCGAGGACGTCGCCCGAGCGCAGCGGCCGGCGGCTGCCGCCGATGCCGGAGCGGGCATCGGTGCTGGCCGAGCCCGCGCAGCGTTGCGCCGCCACGCCGCCGGCCAGCGCCAGGTAGCTGGCGCTGCCGTGGGCGCGGCCGCCGGGCACGAGCTCGAGCTGCGCGCCGGCCGGCCACGTGAACGTTCCCGGGATG
>CAYOXR010000023.1:0-11790 GCA_964407955.1 uncultured bacterium
TGTCCCTCGTCGCGGCGGACGGCATGCTCGTACAGCACCGCGGGCACCGGGTTGAGATGGAGGGCGGCGGCCTGCTCGAGGCGGACGCTGGCAGAAGCTGCGTCGGCAGGCGGCTGCAAAGGGGAATGCGGCGCCTGCGGGCGGGATGTGCTTTCGTCCATGCCGATCCTGCTTCCGTGTGGTCCAGAACGTCGGGTTGAAGTGGCCCGCCACGACTTATACCAGTCGAGCAGCCCGCAGACGTGTCGCCTCGCCTTCGTGAACGTGGGCGCGGCGTCTGTCGAGGGGTCCGCGCGGCGCTCACCAATACACGCTGACGCCGAAGCGGGCCTGCTTGTGCAGGTCGGAGAGGTCCACGCCGGCCTCCAACCCGAGGTTGTTCGTGAACGCGTAGCGCAGCCCGACCCCGAGCTCGGGCACGGCGCCCACCGACGGCGTTGCTTCGGGGAAGCTCAGCCGCCCGGAGAGGTCGAAGTTGAGCGGCCCGAGGTCGTAGCTGAGGCTGACTTCGTTGGTGAAGCCGTACGCACCGCCGACGCCGTTGAAGTTACCCAACCGGTAGCTGGCGAAGAGCTCGGGCGTGAGGTAACCGCCCAGGCGCAGAGACACCCCGAATGGCTGCCCCGAGTTGTCGAGCAGGCTCGAAAGCGGGGTGGTTCGGATCTCCACCACGTCCAAGCCGAGCGCCTTGCTAAGCGCGTTCTGCAGCTCGGACACCACCAGCACGTCGACGGCCGTATCCAGTGCGCTCTGCGCGACGACCGTCCCGAAGGCACCCTGCCCGGCAAGCTGAGGCTTGACCTCGAGCTTCCCGAGGGTGATGAGCGACAGCAGTTCGGAGTCGCTCAGCGGCCGCGGCGGCGTGGCGCCCGCCGTCGTGGTCGTCTGCACCATGGCGTTGCTGGTCAGCGTCGGCTTGATGTCGAACGTCACCGGGTTCGGCCCCTGAGGCGAGGGCTGTACCTGACCCGAGAACGACAGCGTCACGGCGAAGCTGCTCGAGTCCTGCGGAGCCGTGAAGCTCAGGTCGCCGGCACCCGTCAGAACCTGCTGCTTGTCGTAGGTGGTGTGGGCCCGTACGTCGAGGCTGGGGTAGACGCCGTGGCTGCCCTGGAAGGTCGCCGTCGCCTGGTCGATGGTGAAGTCGCGGCCGGCGAAGGTGAGCGTGCCGCGCAGGGCGCGCGCGGTGCCGTCGAGCCGAGGGGCCGCGGCCGTTCCGTTCAACGTCAGGTCCAGCGCCGCCTCTGCCGTGCCGAAGCCGGCGTCGAGAAGCACCCGTTGGGGCGCTTTGAGATGCAGATCATCGAAGAGCACCGACGCGCGCGCCGCCCGCACAGCTCTCGTGGTGGTGGCGGGCGCGGCGCTCTGCGCCGGCGACGGCGCGCCGGTGGACGCCTGTTGGCCGCTGCCGCCGGGGTGGGAGCCCTGCGGGCTGGCGTTCGCCGGAGGGCTCACGCCGCCGCCAGGCGACGGCGCGCCGATGTTCATGTGCACCTCGGTGGCGTCGAGTTGGCCACCGATGGCGAGACCCGCCTGGGTTCCGCGCAGACGTACGTCGGCGTTCACCGTGCTGGAGGTGATGAAGAGCGGATGCGCCCGAAGGGTGAGTCCCTTCCCCTTCACCCTGACATCGAAGGGCGCGAGGCTGCCGTCGACGCTGAACGGCTGCCCCAGCACGCCCGACAGAGCGAGCTGCGGCGGCTCGTTCGGAGGCTGCTTGATGCCGCCCTTGAGGTCCGTGACCGTTCCCACGACGGGCAGCTCGGCGCTGCCCGAGAAGATGAAGTCGGTTCCGGTCAGCGCCAGGGGCGCCAGCTTGAGCCGAGCGCTGCCGTGTACGTCCACGGAGCCGCCGAGGGGCCCTATCCCCTCCACGTGCGCCGTGGCCGTGAGGGCGTCGCCCTTCAACGCCGCATCGGCATGGTCGAGCCGGTAGTGGGTTCCGGCCACCTGCGCTTCGATGCCGGTCGCCTGCAGCGTCACGTCGGGGTTCGCCGGACTGCCGGCGGCCTGCAGCGTGAAGCTGCCGCTGGCACCGACGCCGTAGCGTGCGAACATCGGCACGAGGCCGAGCAGCGGCGTGAAGTCGGCGGACTGCGCGCTGAGCTGCAGGTCGAGCTTGGAGCGATCGACGCTGCCCTGCGCGGTCCAGCTGCCGCGTCCCTTGAAGTCGGCTTGGAGGATCGACAGGGCGTGGTCGTTGTAGACCCATGACAGGTTGCCGGTGGTGACCACACCCGCTCGCTCGAGTCGGACCCGCTGTGTCGCCATGCGCAGGTAGCTGGCGCTGGGGTCGGCGTAGGGCACATCGAAGCGAAGCACGCCGTCGACGTCGGCGCTGATGTCGGTCGGACCGGTACTGGCCTCGGCGAGCACCTGGGCCGGGAAGCGGTCGAGCTGCACCAGTCCCTGCGCTTCGCCTGAGCGGAGCGTGGCGGTCAGCACGCTGGAGCCGAGCTTCATGCGGGCCTCGAGGGCTCCGATGGGACCGGACAGCTGCGCGTCGAGCGGCAGCGCCGTGCCGGCGATCTCGAGCTCGGGGGCGACCAGCTGCCCGACCAGGGTCTCGTCGCGCAGACGCAGCACCCCGCTCAGATTGCCGCTCAGGTGGGGAGCGAGTCGGTGCACGGTGGGGAGCGATGCCAGGTCGAGGGTGTTCACCCGTGCCTCGGCGTTGCCCCCGTGGCTGGCGCCGGGAGCGAGCGCGGCGGGCAGCCAGCCGCCCAGCCCCCAGCTACCGCTGACCTGCACGCTACCGTGCGTTGCCGTCACGTCTGCCGTGCCGGAGACCTGCCCGGAGCCGACCTTGAGGTTCGCGTCCAGGCTGAGGCCGGGCAGCCCGGGTCGCGACACGTCGATCCCGCTCACGTCGAGGGTGCCGCTTGGCCCGCTGCCGGGCTGGAAGGCGACGGCGATGTGCGCGGTGCCGGGCGCTGCACCAAGGGTATGTAGACTGGCCTGTATGCTGCCCGTGCCGGCGGCCTCGTCGAGGGTCGCCTGCAGGGTGCCGAGCGGTCCGTCCGAGGCGAGGGTAACGCGGCTGCCGTGCCAGCTCAGCTGGTAGGGGATGGTGCTGCCGCCGAGGTCGTCGACGGGCAGGGACTTCGGCAAGGTGACCGTGCCGCCGAGGGTGGCCGCGGCCGGTGCCAGGGTGCCGTCGGCGGTGACCTGCGCGTTCGCCACCGTCAGGGCGACGGTGTGCAGGCTCGCCTCGAGTGTAGGCCTGAGCTGCAGCGACACGCGTCCACGCGTGCTGCCGAGGCCGGTAGCCTCCAGGCCACGGCTGGCCAGCGTGCGCACGACCGCGAGCGGCGCCTCGGCCGGGAGTTGAGCCTGGAACGCCAACCCGGGCACGGCCGGCACCTTCAGGTCGATGGCGATCGGTCCGCCGGAGCCGCCGCCCTTTACGGACAGGCGGGTAGGGCCGGCGCCGAGGTGCAGCGTGCCGGCGCCGCGCAGCACCCCACTGCCGCTGTAGAGGCGGATGCTGCCGGCCGCCGGGCCGCTGGGCGAGGTCGACGCCACGGTCAGATCGGTGTCCGGGGCGAGCGCCCCCGATACGCGGACGCCCCCGCCGATGGCGTCGCCTGCCAGGCTGGCCTGCACGCGGACGCCGCTACCGGAGGCGGTGACCTGGGCGGTGCCGCTGACGGGCCCGTGAATCTCGGCGTGGGCATCGAGTTGCGGGCTGCCGAGGTCGGCGCTCGAGATCGTGCCGTGCACGTTGCCGTAGATGCCCGCGAGAGCCGCGCCGGTCAGGGCCGCGGTGCCGTGCCACGTCGAGCCCGACGGCCGTTCTGCGTCCAGTGCGAGCGTTCCGCCGAAGATCGTACCGTTGGCCGTCAAGGCGATGCCGGGGCTCCGCGACGCGGTCACGCGCAGGTCGACGGGCTTGCCGGCGAGCACGCCGCCGATACCTAGCACGGCACTGCCCGTCGCGGCCCGCCCGCTCGCGTCGCCGCTCGCGGTCGCGCCGCCGGGAAGCGGCAACGCGGAGAGTCTGGCCTGCCAGCTGAGCGCGGTCGGTTCGACGCTGCCGCTGAGGTGCGGGCTGTCGATCGCGACGGGTGCACCCGGACGGGTGCTCGATAGCCTGACGTCGCCGAGGGCAACGCCCTGGAACGCGGCGTCTTGGACCTTGCCGGTCAGCCACGGGGTTCCGCCGACGGTGAGCGTCAGCTGGCCGTGAGCCCCCGCGCCCAGCACGTCGAGCGGTCCGGACAGGCGGGCGCTCGCCAGGGAGGGCGCCAGCGTTGCCTGCCAGCCGGAGAGGCCCTTTGCGGCTCGCACCTCCAGCGTCCCGTCGCCCGCCGTCGACACGCGCAGCTCTGCGGTGCCCAGTCCGGCACTTCCGCTGGCTGCCACGGCACCATCCTGAACGCTCACATCGAGGTTCGTCGTGAGCCCTCGGTAGCCCAGCGAGCTGTGGAGGCTGAGGCGATGCTCGAACGGCGCGGCGGCCACCCGGAGTCGTCCGCTGACGCCGCCCGAACCCTGCAGCGTCGCCGACAGCGTGGGGCGCCTGGGGCTGCCGCCGACCTGGATGGTGCCGTCGACGCCGCCGTCGAGCCCTGCCGTGCCGAGCCCTGCCACGTCGAGCACGGCGATGAGGCTGCCGTTGTCGATGCCGCCGAGGCTGGGCAACGCCACCACCACCGGGCCGTGGACCAGCCCTTTGAGCGAAGGCCCCGGCAGGTCCATCGCCGCCAGGTCCCCCTGGACCTGCAAAGCGGCACGGATGCCGTCGTGGAGTGTCGCCTTTCCGCTGAGGCTGGCGCCGGGGACCGTCAGTTCGAGGCTGGGCACGTTGCCTTCGATGGGCTTGCCTCCACCGCCTTGCACGTCGGCGCTCAGGCTGGCGTCCAGGCCGGCCACGGGCGCGCCGAAGGGAGCGAGCGGTAGCTTGTCGAGCGCGAGCGAGGCCTGCCAGGCGGTGCCCGTCAGGCTGGCGTCGAGCGCGAGCGCAGAGCTCGAAAGCGTTAGGCGGCCGTGTCCCGCGTGCCACCTGAGCGTGCCGTCCGCCGCGGCTGCGCCCGACAACCGAACCGGTCCGTCGACGGATGGATTGACGAGCGAGCCAGCCACGCTGGGGGCGCCGGTCAGCACCAATCCGACGCTGGACGGCAGCCCGGTGAGCCGCGCCACCGGCACGGCGAGGGTGAGCGATCCCTGCCAGGCGGCTGCCTGGGTCGGGCGGGCCGCAAGGCGTGCGGACAGCGTCGCCCAGGGCGAGCCGGGCGAGCCTGCCGACGCCTGCACGGACAGCGTGCGGTGGCCGGCCAGCTCCGCACGCAGCGCGCCGGAAAGGCGTGGCAAGGCTGCGCTCGCGCGGAGCGACGCGCTCCCCTCGAAACCGTCGGCGGACGTCCAGGCAAGTTGCCTGGCGGTGACCGTGACGGGAAGCCCGCCGGGTCGCAGCGATGTCTGGCCGTCGGCGGTCACGCTCGCGAGCCGTAGCCGGTGGGTGCGTGCGAGAACCGTCAGCTTGCCCAGCGCCAGCCGTACCGCGGCCCCGGAGGGGGCGCCGCTCACGGACAGCGCGCCGGCCGTCGCCCAGCCGGGTGCCTGGAGCGAGCCGGCCAGGTCGGCGCGCGGGTAGGCAGGCCCGCTCAGCGCCACGTCGACCGGCGTAGGTCCGCCCGCGGTGCTTAGCCGCATGGCGGTGACGGTGGCACGGCCGTTGGCCAGCCGGCCCTCCAGCGTGAGCGAGCCGCCCAGGGAACTGCCCAGGGCCGCCAGGCCGCCCGGGGGAACGCTTGCGGTCATGTCGAGGGCGGCCCCGCCGCGCCGTGCCGTCACGCCGGCCTTCAGGCTGGCGCCGCCCAAGCGCGCGTCCAGGCTTCCACCACGCGTCGCGATGTCCGCCTGGAGCTTCGCGCTC
The DNA here is from genome assembly GCA_964407955.1 of uncultured bacterium. Taxonomy (GTDB): domain Bacteria; phylum Deinococcota; class Deinococci; order Deinococcales; family Trueperaceae; genus JASBRS01. The sequence continues at coordinate 5,882 of CAYOXR010000023.1, forward strand.
AGCGGCGCGCCCGCCGCGGTTCCGGTCAGCTCGAGCCGGGGCGTGGCGCCGACGGCGAGCGTGCCGTCGAGTGCGACGCCGGCCGTCGGCGCTCGCACGGCGACGTTCATGGGGGCGCCCGGTGAGCCCGTGAGTGCCATGCTGATGCCGTCGTAGCCGAGCTTCACGGCGATCGACTGGTCGACAACGGCATTCACGCTCAGCGAGCGCCCCGCCACCTCACCCTTGGCGTCGACGTTGACGTGGACGCTCAGGGGCCGCGTCGCGACGTCGAGCTGGCCGCCGGCGTGCAGGTCGACCGGCACGCCGGCGAGTGTGCCCAGGCTCTCGTAGTCCACCTTGCCCAGGTCGACCGTCGCGCGCAACCGCTCCGCGTTGCCCTTAAGGCTCGCTTCGGCAAGGGTGTCGCGCGGCCCGCCCGCGGCCGTGAGCGGTGCGTCGACTCGAAGCGTTCCGCCGTAGCTGGCTGCCGAGCCGTCGAGAACGGCATCGACGGGGAAGCGCTTGCTGAACCCGGCCAGCTGCGTGCTTGCGGTGGCGTGCCAGCTCGCAGCGGTGTCCACCGTCGCTGCGAGGTGGACGTCGGTGGCCGGGGCCGGGAGACGGGCCGGCAACACCGGGCGGAGCGCGTCGGCCGCCACCACCAAGCGGGTGCGAAGGCCACCGGCGAGATCGCCGGCCACGCTGCCCCGAACGGCGGCACCGCTGATGGTGCCGGTGATGCTCGGCGACCGGATCGTGCCGCCGACGCGTGCCTCCAGCCGCTCGGTCACGCCCAGCGCGCGGAAGGGCACGCTGAGGGTACCGGCGAGCCCGCTCGCCGAGGCGTGCAGCTCGACGCCGTCGCCGGTGGCGGTGGCGTCGCCGCCGGGGCTCAACCGCAGCGCCACCGCGCGGGCGGGAACGCTCAGCCAGGGCGGCCGGTCGAGCGGCGTGGTGGACAGCGTGCCGGTCAGCGTGGGCGCGCGCCAGGAGCCGGTGACATCGGCCGCCAGCGTTGCGGCCCCGCCCCAGGCGTTGCCACTGACGTGGACATCGGGTGTCGGCAACAGCGTGCCGCTCGCGCGCGCGCCGAGTGGGCCCATGGACCCGGCACCGGTTGCCCGCAGCTCACCCGCGTGGCCCACGAGGGTGGCGCTGAGCGTGGCGGGGCCGCCGGCTTGCAGGCGGAGCGTGCCGCTGTACTCACCGTGGCTGAGGGCCATGGTGCCGTCAAGGACAGGGGCGAGCGGCAGCGAGGGGAACAGCGGTGCCAGCTCCGCCGAGGCCGCCGTCAGGCGGATGCTGCCGGGCGCCACGTCGACGCTCAGGCCGGCTCCCTGGGCGTGGATGGTCAGCGCCGACGATGTGCCCGAAAGCGACCCTTGAAGGCTGCGGTCGCCCGCCGACCAGGTGGCGTCGAGGTGGTAGCGGACGCCTTGCGTGAGACTGGCCGTGCCGCTCACGGCGACGTCGCCTGCCGGCAGGAGCATCGTGGGCAACGGCGCCGCCACCAGCCCGGCGGGGAGGGTGCCGTCGACGCGCAAGGCGGCGGGTACGCCGGTGACGTTCGCCAGCGAGGCGCCGGAGGCGCTTTCGAGGCGTGCGCTCAGCGGCAGATGGGCGAGCGATCCGCCCAGGCCCACGGAGGGCCCGTCCAAGGCGCTCAGGGGGGGACCGCTGCCCGCCGTGGCGAGTCGGACCGTCAGGTCGTGGCCGGCGTAGGTGATGGGGACGTTGGCGGTGCCCGCCAGGCGGGCACCGCCAACGGTGTCGAGACCGAGCTCACCGTGACCGATTCGGAGCCGCAGCGACAGCGGGTGGAGCGTGCCCTTCAAGCTCCACGCTGCCGGTCGGAGCGTGATGTCGGGAGCCAGGGCCTGCGCCGACGTGGTGCCGGCGCCATCGAAGCGTCCGTTCGCGAGCGTGAACGGCCCGATCGGGCCCGCGCTGGCGGAGAGCGCCAGCCGCGGCCGGAGCGTGCCCGAGACTGCCACGCTCTGGCCGAGCAACGTCGAGGTGGCGGACACGTTCAACGTCGAGCCCGCGCCGCTGAGGCCCGCGCTGGCGTGCACGGGGGCGCTCACCACGATGCGCGCGTTGCCGGCGTAGCCGCCGATGCCGGCCTGCAGGGCCCCGGCGAACGTTCCCTGCAGGGGCACGCCCAGGGCTGCGGCCAGCGGTGTGAGATCGAGCCGACCCTGCGCGTCCCAGCCGCTCGGGCTCAGGTGCAGGCTCATCTGCCGTGGTGTGGCTCCGGCCAGCATCGTGACGTCGGGACCGCCGGCCGCCCACGACAGCGATGCCGTTAGCGGCAGCGCACCAAGGCTTCCGCGTAGTTGTGCGCGCGGCGCGACCGCGTTCAGATTGCCTGTGAGCGCGAGGCGACCGGCCAGCGTGAACGGCCCGATGCCGGTGCCGGCCGGTACGGCCAGAGCCGCCCCGATGCGCGTGCCGCGCCCCTGGAGCCTGAGCGTTCCTTCTCGTGCCGTCACCGTCAGGTCCGGCGCGATGCCGGCCAGTGCATCCGCCCTCAACGGCACCTCCAGGCTGCCGTCGACGGTGCCCGCAAGCGTGGAGACGTGTGCGGGCAGCGACGTGAAGGTCGCTCGCAGGCGACGCCCGACGACATCCAGGTCGAAGTTGACGCTGTTGCCGCGCGCCACGAAGACGTTCGCCTTGCCGGGGGCCGCCGCCAGCTCCAGGGCCTGGGGAGCGGTACGTGCCGGACCCGCTTGCAGGCTGCCAACGTGGAGGATGCCTCCGGGGGTCAGCCTTCCTCCGTCGATCACGAGCCGCCCCTGGCTCAGCGACAGGCCCGTGTGCACGGGACCCTCCAGCGGCGTGGACGCCAGGTTGACCGTGAAAGCCCCGGCTAGCGGGGCCACGGCGAGGTCGCCGGAGACGGTGAGCGGGCCCAGGGTGCCGCGGATGCCGCTCAGCTGCCGGCCTGCCAAGGTGCCAGAAACGGTGCCGCTGAGGTCGGCGCCCAGGGTTTCCGGCCCGGCGCGGAGCATGACGGGCTGGTTGCCTCCCAGCGTGAGCGTCAGCGGCAGCTTCGACAGTGGGCCGTCGGCGCGCAATGACGCGCTCAGCGGGTACGCGGTGCCCGGTAGGTGCAGCCGGCGTGCCCTGAGCTCGCCGCTCACGCGCCCGCGGCTCAGAGCGACGGCTCCGTCGAGCACGGCTCCGGCCTGGTCGCTGCCACGGACCGCGGCTTGCCAGCCATCGCTGTCGAGCCCTGCATCGAGCGTCAGGCTCACGGCACGGGTCAGGACGGTCCCGTGGTCCACCGCGTGAACGGTGCCGGTCGCGCCGCTCGCGGCGAACGCCAGTTGGGCGCTGACGTCGACGCTCTGCCCGGGCAGCGGCGACAGCTGCTTGGCGGTGGCTTCGATCCTGGTGCCGTGCGGGACGCTGGCCACGGTGACCACGGCGGCTCCGCCGGCCACGCGACCGGTGGCCTGGACACGGACGCCGGCGTCCGAATCGTACCGGAAGTCCGCCTGGAGTCCGGCGAGCGGCAGACCGACGAAGGCGCCGGACCCCCCCGCGCTGCCGGCCAGGTGCACGCTCCGCCAGCCGGAAGCATCGATCGTCGCAGTCGCCGCTCCGGCGAGTGGAAGCGTCGTCCCTGACGCCAGACTGTGGCGTCCCAGCCAGTCGGCGATGGCGATCAGGGTGGGACCGCCGTGGGCGTGCGCGGTCCACTGTCGGGCGGCGATGTTGACCACGCCTTGCGCACGAACGTCTCCGCCCAGCACCTGCCCCTCGACATCCGCCCGGATGAGCGGATAGCGAAGCTCCACGGTGCCGTGCACGTCATGCGGGCGCAGGCCGATGGCGTTCAGCGCGCCGCCCTGGAGGACGAGGTCGGCGCTGACTCCGTCGCTGCCGGCGTGGATGGGGCCGGAAACGGTGCCTGCCGTCACGCCCCGGAACCAGTGCCGTGCCAGCGCGACGTCGGCGCGGATGATCTGGCCGTCGAACGTGGGGCCGTTGAGGTCCAGCGTGCCGGTGGCGTCGGCGCTGCCGTCGACGGTCGAGAGTTGAGCCTGGATGTCCAGCGAGCTGCCGTGCTGCTGGATGTGGACGTGGCTGACGGCACCGCTCGGGATGGTGTAGGGCACCTGCTGCACCGTGATACTGGCATCGGAGACGGTGAGATCCTGGAGGCGGGGTCGGATCGGCAGGCCGTGACCGCTTGTCAATCCACCCGTCAGGCGGGTGGCGTCCAGCGACCCGCGAACGCCGTCAAGGTTGATGGCAAGCGGCAGCTCACCGGAGATGAGCGATGGCAAGAAGTAGTGGACCTTGACCGACCGCGCGCGCAGCTGAACGCCGGGAGCGTCGAGCCTGGCGCCGTCGAGCTGGATTCCCGTCCACGGGTTGCCCGCCGACGAGGCGAAGTCGAGGCTGATTCCGGACCGCTGCAGAGCCGACGTCAACCGCCCCAGCAGCCAGGCCCGGCCCGGAGGCGTTCTGGGGAGGACCACCACGAGGGCGGCCACCGCCGTCAACGCCAGCAGCGCTGCGAGGGTTCGTTGACGCATGGGCTCGAGAGGATCACCTGGATCATGAAAGGGAGGCGCCCGGATGCCGCATCCGGGTCGGCGCGACGCCGCAGAAATGCCGGTTGCAACGGCGCCTCCGCGTCGTCATCCTAGCACTTGGGAATGAGAAACTGCGCTAGCATGAGCTTCCATGCGCGGCGTCGATTCAGTCCGGATGACCGCCCTCATCCGGGGGCGCGTCCAGGGGGTCGGGTTCCGCGCCTACGTCAGGCGTCAGGCGATCGACCTGGGCCTGGACGGCTACGCCGAGAATCTGGCGGACGGGCGGGTGGAGGTGGTGGCCGAAGGCGAGCGCCGCGAGCTGGAGCACTTCCTCGTCAAGCTTCGCGAAGGCCCGCCGCACGCCGAGGTGTCGGACATCGAGACCGAATGGGGCGAGGGTGGGGCGATGCGCCGTGGCTTCTTCGTCTACTGACCCGGCCGGAACGGAGCGCGCACAGCGGAACGGAGGCGCGGGGTCCGTGATGGTGCCGCCGGCGTTGAGCGGCCGGCAGCTCGCCGGCGTTCCGGGGGTGCTGGGCGCCATCGTGCGGGAACGTGCCGCCGACTATGCCGGGGTGGCGTCGTCCAGGCGACCGCATCCACCGTCGCGTGAGGGTGCGTTCGCGGCGGCATTGACGGTCCCCGGCATCGCCGTGATCGCCGAGGTCAAGCGGTCCAGCCCGTCCCGCGGGCTCATCCGCGAGGTCGATCCGGTCGCGTTGGCGCGCGCCTACGAGCGCGGCGGCGCCGCAGCGATCAGCGTGTTGACCGAAGCGCGTCACTTCGGAGGATCGCTCGCCGACTTGCGCGCCGTCGCCGATTCCGTGTCGGTGCCGCTGTTGCGGAAGGACTTCGTGGTGCATCCCGCGCAGCTGGTCGAGGCGCGAGAGGCCGGCGCGAGCGCCGCGCTGCTCATCGTGGCGGTGCTGGGCGAAGCGCTGCCCGGCTACCTCGCCTTCGCGCGCTCGATCGGACTGGAGGCACTCGTCGAGGTTCACGACGAAGCGGAGTTGACGCTCGCGATGGCCGCCGGGAGCAGCATCGTGGGGGTGAACAACCGCGACCTGCGCTCGCTCGAGGTGGACCTCGGGCTGGCACCGCGGCTGCTGCGACTGGCCCGCGAGCATGGCTTCCGCGGGGTGCTCGTGGCCGAGTCGGGCTACGCAGAGCGCCGCGAGATCGAGGCCCTCGAGGGCGACGCGGATGCGGTGCTCGTCGGCAGCAGCCTGGCCGCCAGCAGCGATCCCGAAGCTGCGCTGACAGCCCTTGCGGCACCGCCGGGTGCGGGGGCTTCCGACCGCGAGCAGGACGCGTGAGCGTGGCGAGCGCAGCGCCCGTGGTGATCACCGGCGGCAGCAGCGGGATCGGGCGCGC
>CAYOXR010000024.1:0-15963 GCA_964407955.1 uncultured bacterium
GCTTCGCCTGGAGGTGCTCGCCCAGAAACTGGCGATGCGTTCGGGTCGTTTCGGCGCGTTCGTGGAGAGCCTCCGGGCGGCCATCCAGCCGGCGCCCGCGGGTGTGGTGGCATTCAAGAGCATCGCCGCGTACCGCACCGGGTTGCGCATCGAGCCGCCCGACCTGGAAGAAGCCGCAGCGGCTTTCGAGGCGCTCAAGCGCGAGTGGCCGGAGGGCGAGCCGCGCCTCGCGCACAAGCCCTTGATCGATCTGGTGGTGATCGAGGGGATGCGGGCGGCCGCCGCCCAGGAGCTGCCGGTGCAGTTCCATACTGGTTTCGGCGACCCCGACCTGGACCTGAGGTTGGCGAACCCGCTCCACCTGCGCCCGTTGCTGGAGGACCCCGCGCTGCGAGGCGCGCGCGTGGTACTACTGCACGCTTCCTACCCCTACGCCCGCGAGGCCGGTTATCTGGCGGCGATGTACCCGCAGGTGTTCGTCGATTACGGCCTGGCTGTGCCGTGCCTCAGCGTCTCGGGCATGCGGCGCGCAGTGGCCATGCTGCTGGAACTGGCGCCGACGAGCAAGGTCCTGTACAGCTCCGACGCTCACGTCGTCCCGGAACTCTACTACGTATGCGCCAAGCGGGGACGGCGGGTGCTCGGCGACGTGCTCGAGGGCGCGGTGGCCGACGGCGACCTCACCGCCGGCGAGGCCGAAGACGCCGCAGAGGCTGTGCTGCGGGGCAACGCGCGGCAGTTGTACCGCTGGTGAGCGCCCGCGCAGGCGGCCGCGGCGATGTGCGCCACGCGGTGACACGCCCAAGGCGTATGATCACTCCCCGATGATCGAGCCCGCCGCCGTCGTTGAGCTGTTGGGGCGCGCCCGCGAGCGTGAGCGCGCCTACCTCGAGGACCTCGAAGCGCTGGTGCGGCTCGAGACGCCCAGCGGGCACCTGCCGGGCCTGGAAGGTGCGGCCGCGTGGCTGGCGCGCGCCTTCGCCGACGTCGGCACGGTGACCCGAACGGAGACGGCGGCCGGGCCGCTGCTGTCGGTGCGGGCCGAGGGCACCGGAGCGCGCGTGCTGGTGCTCGCGCACTACGACACCGTGCAGCCGCTGGGGTCCTGGCCGGAGCTCTGGCGCGTTCAGGGCGACCGCATCTACGGCCCGGGCGTGAACGACATGAAGGGCGGGCTGCTCTTCACACTCCATGCGCTGAAGCTGCTGGCCGGCGACGACCGGCCCGAGGTGCAGGTGCTGCTCACGCCGGACGAGGAGGTGGGCAGCGAGGCGAGCCGGCCGCACATCGAGTCCGCGGCGCGATACACCGATGCCGTGCTGGTGCTGGAAGCGCCGACCAACGACGGCGATCCCAAGGTGGCGCGCAAGGGCGGGGGACGGTACCGCATCATCGTGCACGGCAAGGCCGCCCATCAGGGCGTCGAGCCGGAGAAGGGCGTCAACGCGGTGGTCGAGGCGGCGCACCAGGTGCTGGCGCTCGACGCCATCGCCGATCCCGGGGCGGGCACGCTGCTCGGCGCCAACGTCATCCACGGCGGCACGCGGCCCAACGTCGTCGCCGACCGCGTCGAGCTGGACGTGGATGCGCGGGCCTGGACGCTGGCCGAGAGCGAGCGCGTCGAGCGCGAGCTGCGCGCGCTCAAGCCGGTGCTGCCGGGCGCTCGCCTGGAGGTGGCCGGCGGCCCGGAGCGCCCGCCCATGGAGGCGCTGCCGGGGACCATGGCGCTGTTCGAGCGCGTGAAGCGCATCGGCTCCACGCTGGAGCTGTCACTGTCGCCGGGGCGGGTGGGTGGCGGCTCCGATGGCAACTTCACCGCCGCCATGGACGTCGCCACCCTCGACGGCCTCGGCCCGGTCGGCTTCGCCGACCACACCCGCGAGGAGCACATCCTGCGTTCGGAGATCCCGCGCCGGCTGGCGCTATTCGCCGCGCTGCTCGCCGACCTGGCGTGAGCGACCGCCGTGAGCAGGGCGCGCCGCAGCGCGCCCATTGCCCAGAAACCTCAGCGGCCCCCCACGCTTTCATCTGAAACTATAGCGGATGGAAAGAGCAGCGAGGCGATAGTCGGAGCACTTGCCGGTTTCGACGTGCGGGCCTCCACCGTGCCGTGCCGAGCGCGCGCAACGGGGCAGTTGCGAGGCGGCCGGTGCCCGACGCGGCTCGCCCGATGCGGTGCGCCCCGGGCGCACGCGCCAGGACTCCGGCCGGAGGGTGTGCTGAGGCGCCGCGGGTGCGGCGTCAGCCGCGGCGCGGTTCGAACGCCAGGGTCCGCGCCGGCGTCATGATGAGCGCTTCGTAGACGCGGCCCATGGTCTCGGGCGGGTAGGGCTCGTCGTGCTCGAGCCACCACTCGATGAGCGCGAAGAAGGAGCGGATGACGTGGTTGGCGGCGATGTCGAACGGGACCGGGCTGTCCTCCCGGGGAACGAAGCTGCGCGCCACGCCGTCGCTGCCCACCTCGTAGATGCGGCCGACGAGGTCGACCGTGCAGTGGCTGGCGAGCAGCACGCGGTAGAGCGCCGCGTTCTGCGCCACGTGCCGGAAGACCAGCGTGCCGGTGTGGGCGGCGTCGGCGTCGCCAGAGATCGGCTCGATCAGCGCCATCAAGCCGCTGAGGACGTCCTCGAGCAGCTCGCGGAGAAGCGCCTCCTTGTCGGAGTAGTGGCGGAAGAAGGTGGCGTAGCCGATCTCGGCGCGTTGCGTCAGGTCGCGGATGGTGACCGAGTCGTAGCCGCCGTCCAACGTGAGCTCGACGAGGGCTTCGGCAAGCCTGCGGCGCGTTCGCTCCACGCGCAGGTCCGTGTGCTGCCGGGTGTTGGCGTCCTCGGGCATGAACCCCCCGAGTATACCGTCGGCATCGCGTCGCCCCGGGCGCTGCCGCCGCCTGTAACGAGCCACACTATCTTATAAGTGTCACTCTGTATCATATCGGCATGTCGCTCACCACGGGACCCTCGCTCGTCGCCCCGCCGCGTGCCCGCCGCAGCCGCTCCCCGCACGATCCGACCGAGTCGCCGGGCCCGGAGTTCGAGCGCCTCGAGGACGGCACCGTGGTGGTGCGCTCGATGCGCCTGGCGCGCACGGTGCTACGTGCCGGAGGGCAGGTGCGGCAGGCCGGCTTCAACGCCGAGCTGGTGGAGCGCGGCAGCGCCGTCATGAAGCCGCCGATCCTCTACCAGGAGGGCGAGGAGCACCGCCGACAGCGCACCGCGATCGCGCACTACTTCACGCCGGTCGCAGCCAGCGAGCGCTACCGCACCGTGATGGAAGGCTTCGCCGACAAGCTGCTGGACGAGTTCCGCGACCGCGGCGGGGGTGACCTCAGCGCCCTGTCGATGCGCCTGGCGGTGCGCGTGGCGGCCGAGGTCGTCGGCCTGACCGACAGCCTCGACCCGCGGATGGACCGCCGCCTGGAGGCCTTCTTCTCGATCGATCCGGTTCGCTTCTCGTGGCGGCCCGACAGGCTGCTGCGCTTCCTGCGCACGCAGGGCCGCATGCTTCGCTTCTACCGGCGCGACGTGCGCCCCGCCATCCGTGCCCGGCGCGCGCGCCCGCGCGACGACGTCATCTCCCACCTGATCGGGAGAGGCTACAAGGACGCCGACATCCTCGTGGAGGCGATCACCTACGGGGCCGCCGGCATGGCCACCACGCGGGAGTTCGTCGCCATGGCGGCGTGGCACCTGCTCGAGGACGATGCGCTCAGACGGGACTACCTCGGCCGCGACGCGGACGGCCGGAAGCGGTTGCTGGCCGAGGTCGTGAGGCTCGAGCCGGTGGTGGGTCGGCTGTTGCGCCGGGTGCAGGCCGAGGTCACGCTGGAGGTGGACGGGCGCCACGAGACGCTGGCGCCGGGCACCCTGGTGGCCGTGGACGTGCGTGGCGCCAACGGCGACGCGGCCGCGGTCGGCGCCGACCCGCTACAGCTCGACCCCGCCCGAGGCGTACCGGCGCGCGGCGTTCAGCCTTTCGCGCTCGCTTTCGGGGACGGTCACCACCGCTGCCCGGGGTCGTACCTGGCTCTCGAGGAGGCCGACGTCTTCCTCAGCCGACTGCTGCGACTGCCGGGCATTCGCATCGCTTCCGGGCCCACGCTGCGCTTCAGCGCCCTGGTGCAGGGCTACGAGCTGCGGGCGTTCAGGCTCGAGGTGTGAAGGGCGCCGCCCCGAGGGGCGGCGCCGAGGCCACGGCGGCACGGTTTGCCCGGCGGCGCTCGCCGTGGGCGGGGAGGCTCAGGCCGACACGCGCAGGACGTCGACGTACACGCCGTCGTCGCCCACGACGACTTGCTCGCGAAGGGTCTCGTAACGTCCGAAGTCGACCAGGTGGTTGGCGAAGCGCTCCGCGGCGTGGAGGTTCCGGAAGGGCCCGACGCGACACTCGCTCTCGCCCTCCCATCGATCGGGCGCGAGCGGCTTGCTGACAGACTGGCTGGCCGGTGGGTCGCCGACGCGTACGCTCCTGGTCATGGCGCCTCCTTCTTCACGGGACGTGTACGGCGCTTTCGTTCATGGTGCACAACGATGGTTGGACGGTGATGAGACCCGCGTGTGTTGTTCCGGGCGGGGTCGCCGGGCAGGCGGTAGGCTGAGCGGCACACGCTCGCGTGGAGCGGTGGAGGAGGCAGGCATGGACTTCACGGGCAAGCACGTGCTCGTCACCGGCGGCGCCCGCGGCATCGGACGGGCGATCGCCCGGGCCTTCGCTGCCAGGGGCGCGCGGGTGGCGGTGGGCTACCGGCGCGACGAGGACGCGGCGCAGGCCACGCTGGCGTCGCTGGATGGCGGCGGCCACACGGCCATCGGCGGCGACCTGGCCGACGCCGCAACGGCCCGGCGCGTCGTCGAGGGCGCGGTTCAGGCGTTGGGCGGGCTCGAGGTGCTGGTCAACTGCGCCGGCATCGGCCTGCATCATCCCCTCGACGGCGTCGACTACGACGCCTGGCAGGACGCCTGGCAGCGCATCCTGGCCGTCAATCTCGTGGCGCCCGCCAACACCTGCTACGTCGCCGCGCGGCACATGCAGGACCACGGCGGTGGGCGCATCGTCAACGTCGGCTCGCGGGGCGCCTTCCGCGGCGAGCCCGATCAGCCCGCCTACGGGGCCAGCAAGGCCGGCCTCCACGCCATGAGCCAGTCGCTGGCTCAGCACCTCGCGCCATACGGGATCGGGGTGGGGGTGGTGGCGCCCGGCTTCGTCGAGACGGACATGGCCAGGTCCCGGCTCGACGGCCCCGGCGGCGATGCCATCCGCGGCCAGAGCCCCCTCGGCCGCGTGGCGCGCCCCGAGGAGGTCGCCTATGCGGTGCTGTTCCTGGCGTCCGACGAGGCGTTCTTCTCGACCGGCGCGATCATCGACGTGAACGGCGCCTCCTACTTGAGGGGGTAGCGGGAGCGGCCGCGGCGCGGGGTCGCTGCGGGCTGCGCGCCGGGCCGGGCGCAAGGGTCTAGAGCCGGCGCAACACCCGGCCCAGCAGCACCAGCGAGGCCAGCTCGAGCAGCAGCGAGAAGGCCACCAGGTAGCCGGCGCCCAGCTGCAGCAGGCCGCCCATGGCCAGGCTTCCCAGCATCCAAGCCGTTCCGAACGCGGTGTCGAACACGCCATAGGCGGTGCCGCGCCGCTCGGGCGGGCTGAGATCGGCCACGGCCGCGCGCATCAGGCTCTCCTGCAGCCCCAGGGCCGCGCCCCACAACGCCATCCCCACGGCCAGCGCCACCAGTCCGTGCGCGAAGAACAGCAGCGGCGCGGTGGGCAACGTGAGCACCGGCAGTGCGGCCAGCACGCGCATCCCTAGCCGGTCGTAGAGCCATCCCACCAGGTAGGCCACGCCCGCGTCGACGCCCATCGCCAGCGCGAACAGCAGCGGGATGGCGGCGGGCGCCACCACCCGGTCCGCCCCGAAGCGGAAGGCGATCAGCACGAAGTGGGCGAAGCCCGCCACCGCCACGGTGGCGAACGCCAGGTAGCGCCAGTAGGTAGCCGAGAAGCCGCGCGTGCTGAGGCGCCGGACCTGCCGGTCGCCGCCGGGTTCCAGGCCGCGGGCCCTCAGGAGCACGAGCAGCGCGATCACCGCGGGCACCAGCAGCACGCCGAACCCGAGCCGGTAGCCGCTCAGCGCCACCGCGCCGGCCACCGCCAGCGGGCCGACGAGCGCGCCGATCTGATCGAGCAGCTCGTGCAGGCCGAAGGCGCGGCCTCGCCCGAGCTCCGTGCTGGCGCTGGCCAGCAGCGCGTCTCGGGCGGGATTGCGAAGCCCCTTGCCGAGCCGCTCGGCGAACACCAGGCCGGCGGCCGGTGCCAGGGCGCCGGTGAGGGCGATGGCCGGCACGGCCAGCAGGTTCACGGCGTAGCCGACGATCATGACCGTCCAGTGGTGGCCGCGCCGGTCCACGAAGCCGCCGGAGAGGAGGCGCAAGGCGTAGCCGAGGAACTCGCCGGCGCCGGCGACCACGCCCACCAGGAACGGTCCTGCGCCCAATACCACGAGAAACGGTCCCACGATGCTGCGGCCGCCTTCGTAGGTGAAGTCGGCGAACAGACTGACCACGCCGATGCCTACGACGAAACGCCACGCCAGGTCGCGCCCGGTGCGTGCGCTCACGGCCGTTCAGCGCTCCTGCCCGGCTGACGCCACCCCGTGCCCGTCGTTCTTGCCGGCTCCGAACCCGTCACGCAGCGTCGCGACGCCGCGCGTCCGCGCCCCGCCGGCGCGGCGGTCTCCAGCGGGAACAGCTGTGCCACCGACTCCCCCCTTCACGCGGTCGTCACCGCGCCGTCAGCTTCGGCCGTCGCCCCGATCCTGGTGGGCTCCGTCGACCTCGGCTTCGCGGGACCGCGACCGCCAGACGAGGACGGTCACCGCCAGGCCCGCTGCCACCGGCACCACGATCAGCCACAGCAGCCAGCTGCCTGGCCCGCCCGAGCCGCCCGCGGCGCCGGCGAGCGTGAAGCCGAGCGTGCCGTTGGCCACGTTGCCGCCGACGCGCAACGGCACGGTTGCGGTGGTGTCCTCGCCGGGTTCGGTGCGGTCGTGCACGCTCAGCGTGTAGCTTCCCGCCGGCGGCGCGGTGAACTGCGCGCGGTAGGTGCCGTAGGGCTCCTTGTACTCCTGAAGCGGGAAGGTGCGTGCGCCGGCACCGACCGTGGCCGCCTTGGGCGTCAGCTCGGCCACGAGCTTGGCGCCCTCCACGGGGGAGTTCGACGGATTGGCGAGATCGACGGTGAGGACCATCGGTCGACCGGGCGAGGGCGGGTCGGGCACGACGGTCACCGAGCCGCGGATGAAGGTGCCGTGCGCCAGCGCCGGCGTGAGCAGCCAGGCACCACACGTCAGCGCCACGGCGAGCACGGGCCGGGCCACCCGGGAGCGCCTGTCGGCGCCCCACGGCAAGCGTGCACGAGGGGGACGGCTCATCGGCATGGCTTCACGCTCGCGGGGCCCGCGGCCCCGCCCTTCCACCGCGCAAGGATACCAGTCGATCCCGGCCTGCGGCGGGTGAGGCGGACGACGGAAGACGCTGCGCCCGCACGCGAGAATGGCAGCTGCACACGACCGCGTGGGCCGGCCCGGACGGGGCCGCCCGGTTAGGAGCAAGCATGCCGACACGTCGAGCCAGCGCACGCTGGGAAGGCACTCTGAGGGAAGGCTCGGGCAGCATGAAGTTCGGGAGCGGCGCCTTCGAGGGACGCTACGACTTCGCCTCGCGCTTCGAGGAGGGGACCGGCACCAATCCCGAGGAGCTCATCGCGGCTGCGCACGCCGGCTGTTTCAGCATGGCGCTTTCCGGCGGACTTGCCCGCGCCGGGCACCCTGCCACCGCCATCGCCACCGAAGCAGCCGTGACCATCGAACGGCAGGACGCCGGCTTCCGCATCACCAAGAGTCACCTCACCTGCGAGGCGACCGTGCCGGGCATCAGCGAGGAGGAGTTCCGGCAGCAGGCCGATGCGGCCAAGGCGGGCTGCCCGGTGTCGGCGGCGCTGACCGGCGTCGAGATCACGCTCGACGCCCGACTGCTGGGTTGAGCCGTTCGGTGCCCGGCGCGCTGCGCCGGAGCCGCCGGTCGGGCACCGTTTCCTCACACCCGAAGGCGCCGTCGTGGGCGGGGAGACCCACGCGCTGGGGCTCCGCTCGGGCGCGCTCAAGCAGGCCGGGGCTTGACGGGGGCGAGTTGCGGGATTAAAGTCAACCACATGGTTCAGTATGCACAGCGCCTCGACGCCGCCTTCGGTGCCGTCTCCGACGCCACCCGCCGGGGCATCCTGGAGCGGCTCGCCCGCGACGACGCCTCCATCGGCCAGCTGGCCGAGGCCTTCGGCATGAGCCTGACGGGCGTGCGAAAGCACGTGCAGGTGCTGGAGGACGCGGGGTTGGTGAGGACCGAGAAGGTGGGCAGGGTGCGACACTGCATGCTCGGCCCGCGGCACTTGGAAGAGGCCTCCGGCTGGATCGCCGGCTACCGCCGTCTGCTCGAGGCGCGGCTCGCCCGGCTCGATGACTTCCTCGAGCGCACGCAAGGGAGCGAGCCATGACCGACCGCGAGAGCCTCGGTCCCTGCGAGCTCGTCCTCACGTTGCCGGCCGAGCGCGACGTGCGCGTGGAAAGGATCTTCAGCGCCACGCCGGAGCGGCTGTGGCGGGCGCTGACCGAGCCCGAGCTGGTGGCGCAGTGGTGGGGACGCGGCAACCGGCTCGACATCGAGCACATGGAGGTCGAGCCCGGCGGCCGCTGGCGCTTCGTCGAGCACGCGCCCGGCGGCGTGGAGGGCTTCGAGGGGCGTTACCTCGAGGTCACGCCGCCGCGACGGATCGTGCAGACCTTCGCCTGGGACGGCATGCCGGAGCACGTGGTGGAGGAGACCCTGACGCTCGAGGACCTCGGCGACGGCCGCACGCGGCTGATCACGCTCGCGGTCTTCCGGAGCCGCGACGAGCGCAACGGCATGCTGGCGTCGGGCATGGAGGACGGCATGGCGCAGAGCTACCGGGTGCTCGATGCGGTGCTGTCGGGACTGGCCTGAGGCGTTGGCGGGCGTGCCTGCGCCGCTGCTGCCTCGCCGCCGGCGCGACCGTCGCCGCCGGGCCTCCGAGAGGGCGCCCAGGGGCCGCTCAGTCGGTTCCCGCCAGCGCCCGGACGGGCGCTCTCGCGCGTGGGCCGCGCCCCTGGTCGCGCCAGAAGCCCGTAGTGGCGATGCCCGCGTCCACGTCCGCAGGCAGCGGCAGGCCGTCGTCGTGGGTGCGGATGAGCCCCCGCCGGTAGAGCGTCTCGAACAGCGCGACGAGCTCCGGGTCGAAGTGCGTTCCCGACTCCGCGCGCAGGTGGCGCAGGACCGCCTCGGGGTTCAGCGCCCGGCGGTACGGCCGCGGCGCCGTCATGGCCTCGAAGACGTCTGCCACGGCCAGCAGCCGGCCGAACAGGGGGATGTCGGCGCCTGCCAATCCGGCGGGGTAGCCGCTGCCGTCCCACTTCTCGTGATGGCTGCGCACGCCTTCAGCGATCTGGTGGAAGCGGTCGCTGATGTCCAGCAACACCTCCGCGCCCTTGTCGGCGTGGCGCTTGATGACGTCGTACTCCTCGTCGGTGAGCGGCCCCTCCTTCAACAGGATGCTGGCCGGCGTGGAGATCTTGCCGAGGTCGTGCAGCAGGCCCGCCCAGTACAGGGCGTCCAGGCGGTGGCCGGTGAGGCCGTGGTGCCGCGCAAGGGTGCGGGCGTTCGCCGCCACGCGTTCGCAGTGGTGCGCGGTGGGCTGGTCGCGCTCGGCGACCAAACCCGCGAAGGTCGTCAGCGAGCGGGCGTGGATGCGCACGAGCTCCTCGCGCTGGGCGCGCTCGGCGGCGAGCCTGCGGCGCAGGCTGCGGCTCCCGAGCCCGGCCGCGAGCCCCAGCAGGATGAAGAACAGCGCGGCCGTCCACCAGCGTATGTGGGCGGCGCCGAGCGGGTCCAGGCCGAGCGCGCTGAACCTCGGTGCCAGCAAGGCCGCCATGTAGACGCCCTCGAGCGTGCCAGCCGCCGGGCCGAACCACAGCCCCGCCGCCGACACCGCGAACGCCGCCACGAACGGCAGTCCCGGCGTCGCCGCTCCGAGCGCCCAGCCCAGCGCCAGCACCGCAGGCGGCACCAGCACCAGCGCCGGAATGCGCGCGACGCGCACCAGGCGTGCCGGCCTCGTACGAAGCTCAGAGCTTGCCACAAGGTCTTCTAGCACGCCCCGCGTCACGAGTATCTGACATCGTGGCCGTCCGGACGCCCCCGCAACCCGCTGCCGGGCGGGTGGTGGCGCGGCCAGGTGCCGCATCCTGGGCGGCTCCGGGTCTGCGGCCTGGCCCGCCATGTGGCCCGTCCTTCGCTGCGCCCTCAGGGCCGGATGCTGAGGCTGCCGTTGACGGTGGTGAGCTCGAGCGAGGCGTGACCCTCGCCGACGGTGCTGGCGCGGAAGCTGCGGCTGTCTGGATAGGAGACGTCGAAGCGGTTCAGCGAGACGTGGATCCCGCCGTTGGAGACGTGCCCGCTGATGTCCAGCGCGGCCGTGGTGGTGAGCCCTGTCACGGTGACGGAGCCGTTGACCGTCCGGACGCTGCTTTCGCTTCCCGCCGGTAGCCTCACGCCGTTGAGCTCGACGCTGCCGTTGGTGTTGCGCGCGCGCACCTCGCCCCGCGCTCCCGCCACCGCGACACGGCCGTTGGTGGTGCGCAGGTCGAGCGGCGCGTCGCCGGTGCCGCGCGTCGTCACGTTGCCGTTGGTGGTGGCCGCGTCCACGCGCTCCATCGCGCCGCTCACGCTGAGGCTGCCGTTGGTGGTGCGCAGCCGCACGGCCGCGGGGCCCGGCAGCCGCACGTCGAAGCTGACCTCGCAGTTGATGCACCAGAACACGCGGTTTCGACCGCGGATGCGCAGCGTGTCGCCCTGCACCGACACCTCGTAGTCGACGTTGCCGCGGTGCTCGATGCTCACGCCGGTCGCCGAGGGATCCACTGTGACGGCGATGCGTCCGTTGACGGTGCTGGCGTCGACGTTGCGCACGGCATGGAGATCGAGGGCGCGTGTCTCGCTGGCGGCGTAGGCTGCGCCCAGCAGCAGGGCGCCCAGCAGCAGGGCGAAGGCGCGCACGGCCGTGCGCGAACGCGCGCGGGTCGCGCCGCCGAAGGCGGATCGTGACGAGTTCATGCCTGGAACCTCCCAAGGCTGCCGCTCCACGGCTCCAGTGTGAGTAGGCCGGATCCTCGGACCGCCATGGGGGTTCACCCGACGGGTCCGTAAGAGAACTCCCGACGCGCCGAACCCGGCGCGCATGCCTGCGTCGACGCATCAGCGCGGGCGGCGCTCTGCGTCGGCCCGCGGCCGTGAAGCAGACCGGTCGCCGCGGCGGCGCAGCGGGCGCTTTGCGTCGGCCCGTGAACGCGGAACCGAAGGGGCCGCCCGCCGCCACGCGGCCTCGCCCGCGCGCCATGACAACTGTCATCCGCGGCCCATGACAGATCCTACTGGTCCGAGCCTCGCCGCAGCGCCAGAGTGTGGCCATGAACGCCATCGAGTTCGCCACCGTGTCCAAGAGCTACGGCGCCGTGCGCGCCGTCCACGGCCTAAACCTACACATCCCAGTCGGTGAGACCGTCGCGCTGCTCGGCCCCAACGGGGCGGGCAAGAGCACCACCATCAACATGCTGCTGGGACTCGCCCTGCCCGACGCCGGCGGCATCGACGTGTTGGGGCGGCCGCCCCTGGTGGCCGTCAAGGACGGTGTCGTCGGCGCCATGCTCCAGGAGGGTGAGCTCATCCCGGGGCTCACCGTGCAGGAGCTCGTCGACTTCGTCCGGGGCCTGTACCCGGAGCCGCTGACGCTCGACGAGGTGATGCGCCTCGCCGACCTGAGCGAGATCGCCGCGCGACGCACCGACAAGCTGTCCGGCGGGCAGGCGCAGCGCGTTCGCTTCGCGCTGGCAATCGCCGGCCAGCCGCGCCTGCTCCTCCTCGACGAGCCCACCGCCGCCATGGACGTGGCGTCGCGGCGTGCCTTCTGGGCCAGCATGCGCAGCTACGCCGCGCAGGGCCGCACGATCCTGTTCGCCACGCACTACCTCGAGGAGGCCGACGGCAACGCCGACCGTATCGTGGTCATCGACCGCGGACGGGTCACCGCCGACGGCACCACCGCCCAGATCAAGGCGACGACGGCGAGCCGCACCATCCGCTTCACGCTCGGCACACAACCCCCCGCCGGCCTCGACGCGCTGCCCGGCGTGACCGGGCTCGACGTCCGCGGCGACGTCGCCACCCTGCGCACCGACGACCAGGACGAGACGCTGCACGCGCTCTACGCCACCGACCTGCGCATCCGCGACCTGGCCGTCAGCGGCGCCAACCTCGAAGAGGCCTTCCTCAACCTCACCGGCAGCGCCGGCTGACGCCGGCCGCCCGCCGCCCGAAAGGACGTCCCATGCTTCGTTACACCACCCTCGAGATCCGCCGTATGCTGCGCGAGCCGCGCTTCGCCATCTTCACCGTGGTCATCCCGCTGGCGCTGTTCCTGGTCGATGCCGGCATCTTCAAGAGCATGAACGGCCTCGGCGGCATCAGCGTCGCCGGCTACCTGATGATCAGCATGGCCGCCTACGGCGCCATCTCCGCCGCGCTCAGCGCCACCGGCGCCCGCCTCGCGCAGGAGCGCCACAACGGCTGGCTGAGGCAGCTCGACGTGACGCCGCTCTCGGCCTGGTCGGTCGTCGGCGCGAAGACGCTGGCCGCCATGACGCTCACGCTGCCGGCCACGGCGCTGGTGTACCTGGTGGCGGCACTGACCCAGGGCGTCGCCATGCCGGCGTGGCAGTGGGCGGCCCTGGTCGCGGTCGGCTGGGTGGGCTCGCTGCCCTTCGCGGCGCTCGGCGTGCTCATCGGTTCCGCGGCCAACGTCGACACCTCCCAGCCGCTCGTCACCGGCGTCATGTTCTTCCTCGCCATCTTCGGCGGCATCTTCATCCCGCTGGACGTCTTCCCCAGGGCCATGGCGAGGCTGGCCGGCCTGCTGCCGTCGACCCGCTACGCCGAGATCGGCCGGGACATCGTCGCCGGCCACGCTCCTGCGCTCGTCGCCGTCGCGGTGCTGGTGGCCTGGACGGCGGTGCTGTGCGCCTCGGGCGCCCTGGCCTACCGGCGGGCTACCGTGAGGGCATGAGTCGGCCCACGCCCTACCGGCCGGGCAACACCATGCGGCCGCCGAGCCGCCGCGGACGCCTTCTCGGGTCCGCGGCGGGGCTCTTCTTCCTCGCCTACCCCGTCAGCGACATCGTCACCCATCTCCACGGGGCCGCCGCCGCGCTGGCGAGCGGCCTGCTGGCGATGTTCGTGGTCGCCTACTTCGGCGCCTTCGCCGCCGGCATGGCCCGCGGCCCGCGGCGACGCTGGCAGGCCGCCGCATGCGTGGTGGCGATGGCGGCGCTCGCAGCGGCGCTGCCGTTCGTCTACGGCGGCAACTGGATCGTGCTGTCGTTCTACGTCGCCATCCTGCTCACCGTCGTGCTGCCACGGCGCGCCGCCGTCGTGGGGATCGCGTTGGTCGTGGTGTTCCTGTTCGTCCAGGCACTGCTGCTCGGGGCGACGGCGCCGAACGCCGCCATGAACGCCATCGCGGCGGCCGCCGTAGGCGGCCTGATGCTCGGCTTCTTCAACAGCCGCAAGCTGGTGCTGCAGTTGCAGCAGGCCCAAGGCGAGGTCGCGCGCCTGGCCGCGGCCGACGAGCGCCTGCGCATCGCTCGCGACCTGCACGACCTGCTCGGCCATACCCTGTCGCTGGTTGCGCTCAAGAGCGAGCTCGCCCGGCGCCTGTCCGAAGCCGATCCCAAGGCCGCCGCGCGCGAGATCGGGGACGTCGAGGGGGTGGCCCGCGAAGCCCTCGCTCAGGTGCGGCAAGCGGTTGCCGGCTACCGCAACCAGGGCCTGGCGGTCGAGTTGAACGAGGCTCGACGGGTGCTTGAGGCCGCCGGTGTGGAGGTGGCGGTCGACACGGGCGGGGCGTCGCTGCCGGTGGACGTCGACGAGCTCTTCGCCTGGGCCGTGCGTGAGGCCGTCACCAACGTGGTGCGTCACGCCCGCGCCCGCCACTGCGAGATCCGCGTGAGCGCAGGCGAGGGGGCTGCCCGGCTGGACGTCGTGGACGACGGGGTGGGCCCGGGCGATGCCGGCCGCGGCAGCGGGCTGACGGGCCTTGCCGAACGCGCGTCGGCGGCGGGTGGCGAACTCGACAGCGGACCGGCGCCGGGTGGCGGCTTCCGGCTCGAGGTGCGCGTGCCGGTGGTCGTGGTTCGCGAGGGCGACGCCGCGCCGGACGCAAGCCGGGCCTCCCCCGACGTCGAGCAGGCGAGCTGACGCCTGCCCCGGCCGCGAGGTGCGCGGCCCCTGAGACGGGCACTAACTCGTGCGCACGCCGTAACTGTTCGAGCCCTGGGTGCCCGGCGCGAACAGCAGCACCAACCCGAACACGACGTTCACGTAGGGGATGAACATCAGCAGGTACCACCAGCCGCTCTTGTCGAAGTCGTGCAGCCGGCGGATGCCGTAGCTGAGCGTGGCGATCGCGAAGACGATCATCGCCACGATGTAGAGGCCCACGGCGCCGCGGGACTCACCACTGATGAAGGCGATGACGAGCAGGATCACGCCCCAGATGATCCCGTAGCCGAAGTACTGCATCCTGCCGAGCCTGCCCTGGAAGACGAACGGGTTGAAGCTCTCCATGACTCCCTCCTTCGAGGCGTCGCCCTATGGGACGACCATTGGAAGTTGAGCCACAATCGACTCCGTCGCATGTCCTTCACATGTGCCGGGCGAGCGGGGCCGGCGACGTCGAAGGCCTGGGCTCGACGCCGAGCTGCGGGCGGAACGAGCTGCGGCCGGCACCGACCGGAGGCGGTCGTGCGCGTATACTCCCGGCGGGAGGCGACCCTTGTCCATCGACTCACCCGCGGATGTCGCGGCGCTCGAGCGCGTCGGGGACGTGGCGCGAGAGACACTGCGCGCGCTCAGGTCCGCGCTGCGCGCCGGCGTTTCCACGCTCGAGCTCGACCGCGTGGCGCGCCGTGTGTTCGCGCGGCACGGGGCGCGCTCGGCACCGGCGCTGGAGTACGGCTTCCCGGGGACGGTGCTCATCAGCGTGAACGACGAGGCCGTGCACGGCGTCCCCGGCGAGCGCGTGATCCGGGCCGGAGACCTGGTGAAGCTCGACGTCACGCCCGAGCTGGACGGCTACGTCGCCGATGCGGCCGTCACCGTGGCGATGCCCGGGGCGCCGGCGGAGGCGCGGCGGCTGGCGCGCTGCGCGGAGCAGGCGCTCGAGCGGGCGATCGCGGTGGTGGCGCCGGGGCTGCCCGTCAACGCGGTTGGCGCGGCGGTGGAGCGGGAGGTGCGGCGTCAGGGGTTCGCCGTGCTGCACGAGCTCGGCGGCCACGGCGTGGGCCGCAGCATCCACGAAGAGCCCACGGTGTTGAACTACTTCGACCGCCGCTTCCCGCAGCCGCTCACCGCTGGCCTGGTGTTCACGATCGAGCCGATCATCTCCGCCGGCGACTCCCGGGTCGTCGCGGCCCCGGACGGCTGGACCCTGCGCACGGCGGACGGCAGCCTGGCGGCGCACTTCGAGCACACGCTGATCGTCACCCCTGGCCGGCCGCGGGTGATCACCGCCTGAGATGCACGCGGCGCCGGTCGCGGTGAGGGTACCGGCACGCCCCAACGAACACGTCCGCTGATTGGAGAGACCATGCTCGACAGCAGCGTTCTCCGAGTGACCAACGCGCGCGGCGCGCCCCTACCCAACGGTTTCCTGCGCCAGGAGGCGGGCAGCGACACGCTCGCCTTGTTGTTCCCGGGCCGCGGCTACCGCGCGAGTATGCCGCTTCTGTACTACACGCAGCTCGCGCTGCTGGAGCGCGGCGCGGACGTGCTTCGGCTCGACCTCGCCTACGATCTC
>CAYOXR010000025.1:0-2029 GCA_964407955.1 uncultured bacterium
CGGGGAGGACGTTGGGCTCGACGGTGGTGCCGTCGAAGTTCTCCCTGAAGTCCACCGTCTCCTTGTCGATATCGGCCAGCATCGCCTCGGCCACCTGTGTCAGACGCGCCTCGGTGTAACGGTAGGCGGCGGCCGGATCGCCGTCGATGGAGCCGAAGTTGCCCTGGCCGTGGACCAGCGGGTAGCGCAGGTTCCATGGTTGAGCCATGCGCACCATGGCGTCGTAGACGGCCATGTCGCCGTGCGGGTGGTACTTGCCGATGACCTCGCCGACCACGCCGGCGCTCTTGGAGTGCTTGCGGTCGGACGCCAGCCCCATGCGCTGCATGGCGTACAGGATGCGCCGCTGCACGGGCTTGAGACCGTCGCGCACGTCGGGCAGCGCCCGGTCCACGATGACGGACATGGCGTAGTTGATGTAGCTGGTCTTGATCTCGTCCGTGATCTGGACCGGTACGACCTGACCCTCGTTCAAGTGCCGCCTCCTCGCACGCCGGGCCACGGGCTAGAAAACCCCTCGGGGTCGGCATCAACCGGCCGCGGACCAACGCACGAGTCTACCATCCCGCGACGCTGCGGCGCAATCCGTCGCGTGCTGCAACAAGCCCCTCCAGGAAGGCGTTCCTGGGCGCAAGCCCACGGCCGCCGGACGGTCGACTAGCCGGCGTGGGGATGCGCCCGGACCCGGGCGGCCGCCCCGCTCACTGGCTCGATGGCTTCTGCAGCGTGTAGAAGTGGCCCAGGACGCCCAGCACCCGTAGGTCGGGCCCAGACATCGGCACCGTGTACACGCTCGCGACCAGGTAGTTCTGCCGCTTCGCCTGGGCGCTGAGCGCGGCCTCGATGGCGTTCTGCGTGACGCCCCCGAGGATCTGGCCTACCGTGCCGGTCAGGCCGGCCTGCGCGGCGAGCTGAGCGTTGAACCGGTCGGCGTACGTGGCGGCGAACTGCCCCTTGTCGGGGTTGGTCATGGCGAACGCCACGATCAGCAGCGCGACCAACGCCAGCGGGAGCGCCCAGCGAGGGGTGGCCATGGATCCAGCATAGCCGCCGACGCGTCAAGAGGTGGCGATGGCCGCGTGGTAGCGTTCTGGCGATGATCGAGCGCTACAGCACGCCGGAGATGCGCCGTCTGTGGAGCGACGCCTCACGCTACCGCGCCTGGCTGCGCGTCGAGCTGGCCGCCACCGAGGCGTGGGAGGCGCTCGGCGAGGTCCCGGAGGGCACCGCCGCCGGAATCGCCGCCGCGATCGAGGCGCAGCCGCTCGACGCGGCGTTCGCGGCGCGCGTCGCAGAGATCGAGGCGAGCACGCGCCATGACATCGTCGCGTTCACGCGCGCCGTCGGCGAACGCGCCGGCGACGCGGTGCGCTACCTCCACCTGGGGCTCACCAGCACCGACGTGGTGGACACGGCCCAGAACGTGCTGCTCCGCGAGGCCTGCGACCTCATCCTGGCCGACGTGGCGGCGCTGGCCGACGCGCTGCGCCGCAAGGCGGTGCGCTTCAAGCACACGCCGTGCGTGGGGCGCACGCACGGTATCCACGCCGAGCCGATGACCTTCGGGCTCAAGTTCCTCAACTTCCTGGCGGCGCTCAGGCGGGACGAGGCCCGTCTGCGGCGCGGCCGCGAGCAGGTGGCCGTGGCCATGGTGTCGGGATCGGTAGGCACCTACGCGCACGTCCCGCCGGAGATCGAGGCCGGGGTCGCCGAGCGGCTGGGCCTGACGCCCGACGGCATCAGCAACCAGACCGTGGCACGCGACCGCCATGCCGAGCTGATGAGCGCGCTGGCGATCCTCGGCACGACCATCGAGCGCATCGCCTTGGAGGTCCGCCACCTGCAGCGGACCGAGGTGCGGGAGCTCCAGGAGGGCTTCGGCGTCGGGCAGACCGGCAGCTCGAGCATGCCGCACAAGAAGAACCCGATCGCCAGCGAGAACCTCACCGGCATCGCCCGCCTGCTGCGCGGCAACTTGCAGGCGGAGCTCGAGAGCGTGGCGCTGTGGCACGAGCGCGACATCAGCCAC
>CAYOXR010000026.1:0-4006 GCA_964407955.1 uncultured bacterium
GTCCTGGATGAGCTCCTCGGTCTCGGTGTCGATGTTGGCGGTGGCCTCGTCCAGGACCAGCAGGATGTCGGGGTTCTGGACCAGTGCACGGGCGAAGGCGATGAGTTGCTTCTGCCCGGTCGAGAAGCCCGCGCCGCGCTCGCGCACCGGCGTGTCGTAGCCCTGTGGCAGCCGCGAGATGAAGCCGTGGGCGTTCACGAATCGCGCGGCCTGCTCGACCTGCTCCGGCGGGATGCTGTCGTTGCCCAGGGTGATATTGCTGCGGACGGTGCCGCTGAACAAGAACGGATCCTGGAGCACGATACCGATGTGCTGCCTCAACGCCACCTGGTCGTACTCGCGCACGTCTCGGCCGTCGATGCGCACGGCGCCCCGCTGCACGTCGTAGAAGCGGCTGATCAGGCTGATGACAGTGGTCTTGCCGGCCCCGGTGTGGCCCACGAACGCCACCGACTCGCCGGGGCGGATCGTGAAGTCCACGTCCTCGAGCACCCAGTCCTCGCCCTCATAGGCGAAGGACACGTGGTCGAACGCCACCTCACCCGTGAATGCCGTCTCGAAGTGCCTGGCGTCTGGACGGTTGACGATCTGCTCGGGCGTGTCGATGAGACCGAAGATGCGCTCGGAGGACGCCATGGCGGCCTGCATGATGTTGAACTTGTCCGACAGGTCCTGGAGGGGCCGGAAGAACATGTTCGAGAACTGGATGTAGGCAATCAGCACGCCGATGGTGACGGTACCGGAGAGCCCCGGCCCGACGATCTCGAGCGCGCCGTAGTACAGGATCAGGGCCATGGAGGCCGCGGCGAGCGTGTTGACCGTTGGCCAGAACAGGCTGAACCAGCGGATCTGCTCGGCGTAGGCGTCGAGAAGACCCAGGTTGATGGTGTCGAACGCACGGCCGTTGCGGGCCTCGCGATTGAACAGCTGCACCGTCCGCATGCCGCTGAGGTTCTCGGCCAGGTAGGCGTTGGAGCGCGACGTCCGCAGCCGTACCGCCCGATAGGCGTCGCGGATGCGCCGCCTGAGGAGGTTGAGGATGAAGAACAGCACGGGCATCACGGTCAGGGTGATGAGCGCCAGCCGCCAGTTGATCGAGAACATGTAGACCAGCAGGCCGGCAACCATGCCGACGTCGGCGACCAGCCCCACGACACCGTCGGTCATCAACGTCTGAACGGCTTCGACGTCGCTGGTGATGCGGGTGATCAGCCGCCCGACCGGCGTGCGGTCGAAGAAGCCCATGTGGAGCCGCTGGATCTTCCCGAAGACCTCGCGCCGGATGTCGTAGATGATGTGCTGACCGAGCCACTCCACCAGGTAGGTGTAGCCGTAGCGCAGAGCGAAGTTGACCAGCCGCAGGCCGAAGTAGATGAGCACGATCACGGTCAAGCCATGCAGGCGCTGGTCGACACTGAAGCCGTTGAAGGGGGCCTTGTCCGCGATGATGTAGCGGTCGACGGCCTGCGCCAGCAGCGTGGGGAAGGCGGGGGTCAGGGCGCTGTACAGGAGCAGCAGGCCCACCGCGACGCCGAGCTGCAGCCGATAGGGCCGCAGGTAGCCCAGCAGCCGCAGCATGATCTGCCAGTCGAAGGCCTTCTCGAAGGCCTCACCATCTTCGTCGAGCTTGCTTTCCGCCCGCATGCGCGCCAGGTTGGCGCGGCGTCGGCGCTTGAACTCGGCCTTCGCCGCGTCCACCGAGTAGCCCGGCAGGTCCATGTCGGTCACGGCGCGTGGCCGCCGGGCGTTGTCGAGCGCAGCCATCAGGCGGCCTCCAGGTCGGCCTCGAGTTGCTGGCGGCGGTGCATGTCGGCGTACCAGCCGTCACGGGCCAGCAGCTCTTCGTGCGTGCCCTCCTCGCTGATGCGGCCGCGCTCCAGAACGAGCACGCGGTCGCAGTGCTGGAACGCGCTGATGCGGTGGGCGATGATCAGCGTGGTGCGTCCACGCTGCACCTCCTCGAGCCCCTCGAGGATGCGCGCTTCGGTCTGCGTGTCGACCGCCGACAGGGCATCGTCGAAGACGAGCAGCGGAGGGTCCCGCACGATGGCCCGCGCGATGGCCGTGCGCTGGCGCTGCCCTCCCGAAAGCGTCACGCCGCGCTCGCCCAGGCGCGTTTCGAACCCGAGGGGGAAGCCGGCCACGTCGCCGTCGAGCTGCGCGAGCTCGGCCGCGCGCCGCACGCGTGGCATCAGCTCGGCCGCATCGGCCTCGGGGACGCCGTAGGCGATGTTGTCTGCGATGGTGTCGCTGAACAGGAAGGGTTCCTGAGGCACCAGGCCGACGAAGCGCCTGACCACGGCCACCGGGAAGCGCTTGATGTCGACGCCGTCCAGCCTTATCTCTCCCTCGTCGGGGTCCAGCAAGCGCGCGACGAGGCTGGCGATCAGCGTCTTGCCGGCGCCGGTGCGGCCGGTGATGCCCAGGCTCTCGCCGGCGCGCAGCTTCAAGCTGACGTCCTGAAGCGCAGGCACGCCGTCGAAGGTGATGCTGACGTGGCGGAACTCGACGTCGCCCCGCACCTCCGTCAGGCGGTAGTCGGTGTGCGGCCCATCGCTCACCGCCGGGCGGCTGTCGAGGATCTCGCGGAGCCGGTGCCATGAGGTGGAGCCGCGCTGGGCGATGTTGGCGACCCAGCCGAGGGCGATGAGCGGCCACTGGACGCCGTTGAACAGGAACACGAAGCTGGAGAACTGGCCGATGGTCAGGTTCCCGCCGACGCCAAGCACGTAGCGGCCGCCGAACAGCAGCATCACCGCCACCGTGAAGCCGAAGAGCGTCTCCATCAGCGGGCTGAGCGGACCGTCGATGCGAGTCAGCGCCAGGTAGCGCCGGATGTACTCGTCGTTGAGGCGCCGGAACGTCTTGCGGTGGCGGTCTTCGATGCCGAAGCCCTTGACCACGCGCATGCCGTCGAAGTTCTCCTGCGCCATCGCCGACACGTCGCTGAACTGCTCCTGCACGCGCTGGTAGCGGCGGTGGATGATGCGCATGAACAGAAAGAATGTCAAGGAGATCAGTGGCATGATCGCAGCCGTGAGGATCGTGAGGTGAGGGCTGAGCCGGGCCATGCGCGTCAACGTGAAGCCCAGGATGAGCACGATGCTGGTGGCCTGGAAGGCGCCGACGCCCACCAGCATGCGTACGGCGTTCAGGTCGGCGGTGAGCCGGGCCATCAGGTCACCTACGCGGTGGTTGTCGTAGTAATCGGCGTCGAGTCGGGCGAAGTGTCGGAACAGGTCGTGCCGCAAGTCGAACTGGATCTCCCAGCTCGCCCCCAGCAGCGTCCGCCGCACCACGATCATGGCCAGCCCGCTCGCCAGGGCCGTCCCGAGCAAGGCCCCCACGTAGAGCCACATGCGCGGCAGGGTCATCGTGCCCTGCTTCAGCGCGTCGATGGCCATACCGGGAATGATGGGCGTCAGCGTGGCGAAGAAAGCGTTGACGACCATCATCGCCGCACCGATCAGGTAGGCCCGCCGGTGGCGGCCTACGTAGGTCGACAGATCGCGGATGGTCTCGAGCACGGATCCTCCGGTGGCGGGATGCGGAGCCGCCCGACGTCACGGGAGCTCCCGCTCAGCATGGCGGGCGGTGTCCCCCGGGTGCCTCGACGATGCGGCCTATCGCGGCCTGCGACCATGGTCGCAGGCCAGCCCTCGCGGCCTCCGCCGTGCGCCCGTCAGCGAGGACGGGCCGCCGCGGCGCATGCGGCCGGCCGACACCATACCGCTTCCGGCTCCCTCGAGGTGCGGCGTCGTGCCACACGGGGCGCCTTGCCGCCGCCACGGATGGTTCCTCACAGGCCCGAGGCTGGCTTCAGGGCACGAACAATGGCGAGCCGTAGGGTTGCCCGTTGAGCTCCAGTGTGAAGGTGACCGGGCCGGGGTAGTTGGTGAGCCAGGTGCCCGAGAGCACGGTTCCCCCGCTGACGTTGGTGCGGTCGACGAGGGTGCGCTTGCCGTTGAGCGGCTGCGCGTAGACGGTGGCGACCTGCTCGGGGATG
>CAYOXR010000027.1:0-1810 GCA_964407955.1 uncultured bacterium
CTTGATCTGACTTATGTCGGACCGCGTGTAGCTCTCACCAGGGACTGGCTTGGAACCGTACTGGAACCACTGCTCGTAGATGTTGAGCAGGACCATGTTCGAGATCGGGTAGCGGGAGAAGTCCGGGTCGAGCGTTGGCACCTCGCCTGGAATCGCAATCACCAATGTGTGCTGGGCGGTCTGCTGATTAGCGCCTTGTGCCCCGGCTACCGTCAATGGCAACAGTGTCAGAGCCACCAGCAAGAATCCCACCATTCTTCTTCTGCTCATTGTCGACCTCCTAAGGTGCCGCACATGCGGTGCGAAGGTAGTCGGGGTGCCGCTCTACGGATGGCGTCAGCCCCTCACAGACGAAAGACGAGATCGATCACCCCGTTCCTGCCAACCCCTGGTTCGCTTGGGCGGAAGCGCGGCCTGCACAACCGCCAACTTGCACTGAAGTACGGGACAGGCCGGCCAACACCCCAGGGTGCGCAAACTAGACAACGACATGCGTCACCAGGAAGCCACGGCTGAATTGGCACCAAGAGTGCAATCGTTTGCTCCTTTGTTTGCAGAGTGTAAGCGAGTTCTGGAGGATTGTCAATCAGCTTTGCCGAACTGGCCGTACTCAGCAATGAGCGGTGCGACTGCTGCCTTGAGACTCCGTTCCATCCAATCAGCAACTGAAAACCGGCCCTACAAAGTGGGTGGCGGCAGCGCATTCGCACTGCGGCCGCGTCGCGGGCCTTGCGCCGCACCCCGCTCCGGAGCACTCTGTTGACAGGCTCGAGGACGCACGCTAGCATGGGTCTTAACTGCAAACGATTGCAGGCACCGACGGCGCTTGCCTGGCCTAATGCCCGCGGCTCTTGCTCCTCCATCGGTCTGAATGTGAGCCGTTCTGAAGCCGGGGACGACGTCAACTCGCCGGATCACGGAGCGGTATCGACCGATGTCTGTTACTACGCTGGATAACGTTCATGTGGCCGTCGACACTGCACATGGCACCGTCGCCGCGCTGCGAGGCGTCGACCTGCAGATCAATCAGGGCGACCGCCTCGGGCTGGTCGGCGAAAGCGGCTCGGGCAAGTCCATGACCATCCGCTCCATACTAGGCATGCTGCCCGAGCATGCGCGCGTGTCTCAGGGGCGCCTGTCAATCATGGACGAGCCCGTGAATCCCGTTGACGACCGTCAGATGGCGCGAGTCCGGGGGCGCCACGTTGCCGTCATCTTCCAGCACGCCCGCGAGGCTCTCAATCCGGTCCTGCCGGTCGGTCGGCAGATCGCGGATGTCTACCTGAGGCATCGCGGGGGGACGCGGCGGGAAGCGCGAGAGGCGGCCATAGCCATGCTCGGGCGGGTGGCGTTCCCCGACCCGCCGACCAAGTCGAGGGCTTACCCGCACGAGCTCAGCGGGGGCCTGTGTCAGCGCGTACTGGTGGCGATGGCGTTGGTGTGCCGGCCGAAACTGCTGGCGGCGGACGAGCCGACAACTGGCCTCGACGTCACGATCCAGAAGCAGGTCGTCGACCTGATTGTTGAAGTGATCGAGGACCTCGATGCCGCACTACTGTTCGTCTCGCACGACATCGGAATCGTCTCCGGCGCCTGCGACAGGATCGCCGTAATGTACGCCGGGCGCATCGTGGAACACGGCGACGCCGAGGTCGTCTTGAATCGGCCAACGCATCCCTACACGCAGGGGTTGGTCAAGAGCTACAAAGGGACGACGCGCCACGAGATGCCCTTCATCCGTGGCACGGCTCCCGATGCGCTACAGGTTGTCAAGGGGTGCGCCTTTGCCTCCCGCTGTCCGCTCGTCATG
>CAYOXR010000028.1:0-2297 GCA_964407955.1 uncultured bacterium
TGGGAAGGCACGGTGAGCGTCGAGGTGCAGCCGCCGACCGGACCCACCCGGTGCATCGAGACCATGGGCAAGGGCGAGGTGCTGGGCTGGTCGTGGCTGTTCCCACCCCACGTATGGCAGTTCGATACGCGCGCACTCACCGTCGTGCGAGCCACCGCCTTCGACGGTGCATGCATCCGGGACAAGTGCGAGCAGGATCCGAGCCTCGGCTACGAGCTGATGAAGCGCTTCGCGCACGTCGTCGCCGATCGCCTGCAGGCCACACGCCTGCGGGTGCTGGACCTGTACGGCGCAGAGGTCTGAGGCGCCGGCCGCGGAAGGAGTGGCGAAGACGATGCTGCCACGCGCCTACCGGGTCGTCTGGACCCGGCCCGACACGGCCGACACCGTGACGCTCGCGCTCGAGCCGGACGGCGCGGCGGGGGCGGCGCCGTCGGCGGGGGCGGACGCGCGTGGTTTGCCTGGGCAGTTCAACATGCTCTACGCGTTCGGCATCGGCGAGGTGCCCATCTCGATCAGCGGCGACACCTCGGTCACGCAACGCCTGATCCACACCGTCCGGGCCGTCGGCGCCGTGAGCAGCGCGCTGTGCCGGCTGCGGCCGGGCGACGCCCTGGGGGTGCGCGGTCCGTTCGGCCGGCCCTGGCCGGTCGACGAGGCGCAAGGCAGCGACCTCGTCATCGTCGCAGGCGGTATCGGCCTGGCGCCGCTCCGCCCGGTGATCTACCACGTCCTTGCCAACCGCGAGCGCTACGGGCGCGTGACGCTGCTCTACGGCGCTCGCCGTCCCGAGGAGATGCTGTTCGTGAGCGAGCTGCAGGCGTGGCGCTCGCGACTCGACCTCGACGTGCTGGTCACGGTGGATCGCGCCACGGAGCAGTGGCGGGGCAACGTGGCCTTCGTCACCAGGCTCATACCCAGGGTGGAGACGGGGCCCGGCACGCTGGCGCTGGTGTGTGGACCCGAGCTGATGATGCGCTACGCGGCCATGGCGCTCATGGGACTCGGCGTGAGCCCGGAGCACGTGTACGTGTCCTTGGAGCGGAACATGAACTGTGGCGTGGGGCTGTGCGGGCACTGCCAGCTTGGACCCCTGTTCGTCTGCCGTGACGGGCCCGTGGTCTCCTACGCCAGCGTGGAGCGCCTGCTCCGGACGGCGGAGGTGTGACGCATGAGGTGGGAGCGATGACGTCCACGATGGCACCCTGGAAGCTCACCGCGCGAGCGGGAGGTGGTCAGCGGCCCAGCCTGGCGGTGTGGAAGTTCTCGTCGTGCGACGGCTGCCAGCTGACGCTGCTGGACTGCGAGGACGAGCTGTTGGACCTGGCCGGGAGGATCGACGTGGCGTACTTCCTGGAGGCGTCCAGCGCCGTCGTGGAGGGCCCCTACGACGTCTCGCTGGTGGAGGGGTCCATCTCCACGCCTGAGGAGGCGCGGCGCATCCAGGAGGTTCGTCGCCAGTCGAGGCTGCTCGTCGCGATCGGCGCGTGCGCCACGGCGGGCGGGATCCAGTCGCTGCGCAACTTCGCCGACGTGGGCGCGTTCGCGCGGGTGGTCTATCCGAACCCCGAGTTCGTCGAGGCGCTCCCGACGGCGACCCCGATCTCGGAGCACGTCCCGGTCGATGTCGAGCTCAGGGGCTGCCCGATCGCCAAGGCTCAGCTGCTGGAGCTCATCGGCGCCGTGCTCTCCGGCCGCCAGCCGTGGCTGCCGGGAGTGAGCGTGTGTCAGGAGTGCAAGCGGCGCGGCACCACGTGCATCATGGTCGCGCAAGGCGTGCCGTGCCTGGGGCCGGTCACCCGTGCGGGATGCGGCGCGATCTGCCCGGCGCACGGCCGAGGCTGCTACGGCTGCTTCGGCCCCAGCGAAACCGCCAACGTCGAGTCGTTGATGAAGTGGTGGACGGATACCCTGGATATCTCCGAAGCCGAGGCCGGTCGGGCGCTGCGTACCTTCAACGCTGCGGCGCCGGCGTTTGCGACGCCGGCGACAGCGCTCGGGCGCGCCGCGCCGCGGGGCGAGGAGGGCGCGGATGACGGCTGACAGGACGGAGCTGCGGCGCCTCGAGGTGGGCGCGCTCGCCCGCGTCGAGGGTGAGGGTGCCCTGCGCGTGCGCATCCAGGGCGCGCGCGTCGAGGAAGCGTCGCTGGAGATCTACGAGCCGCCGCGCTTCTTCGAGGCGCTGTTGCGGGGACGCTCGTTCACCGAGGCACCCGACATCACGTCGCGCATCTGCGGGATCTGCCCCGTGGCGTACCAGACCAGCGCCGTCCACGCGATCGAGGATGCCTGCGGGG